>JAOZTO010000068.1 GCA_029942265.1 Desulfocapsa sp. | reverse complement strand
GCCATCCCCAGTGGTTGCAGATATGCGTGGTGATTTTATGCCGACTCCAATCCGAGTGGTCTCGAACGACATTACGTAACCAGCAAATATCTACGGGTTGCAAAAGCCGTCCTTGGCATGTGATTGCTTCATTCATGGATGTAGTATACCATGGGCAAGGCCGTTAGTTCCGCATAAAATCAAAGAAAAGAGTAGAAAAAGTGACCTGAACATTTACGGATTTTCATGGGATTGCAATCGCTGATTACCTGGTGGGTTTTGCACTGCTGCTCGTTCTTTTGGTAATTGTGTGATACACGTCGTTCAGTTGCCTATACTCAAGCATATTCGACTTTTTTTTAAACGCAAAAATGATTTTTAATCATATTCATATTGGATAGTTTGGGCAAAATCGTGTATTATACTAGTTTGAATATTTTTTCATACTATTTTTTACTTATTGATTACAAAATCCATTAAGGAGGATTGCTTATGAAGATTGTCATCGTATTTTTATCCCTTATATTTCCTGCTACCATTTTCGCTCAAAATCAGGTTGTAAACGGAGTTGATATGGGAAACATAATGCAATTGATGCAGAAAATGCAGACATGCATGGCAAAAGTTGATCAAACCGAAATGAAGGCATTTGAAGTTGAAGCTGAAAATCTCGAAGCTGAAATCAAAACTCTATGCCAAGAAGGTAAACGAAAAAAGGCACAAAAAAAAGCGGTCGCTTTTGGAAAAAATGCAATGAAGAACCCCGCCATAAAGCAGATGGTAAAATGTGGAGAAATCACAAAAGGAATGTTACCTGAGGGATCAGAACCTTCTTTTGAGGAGAGCTTTGATTTTTCTGATATCCATGTTTGTGACGAATAATTCAGGAGAACACTCTGCCGTGACTCACATAGGCATACTTTCAGATACGCACATAACAAACCCGTCCCCATGGTTTGTTAAACAGGCGCAATCGGCATTTCAAAGTTGTTCCGTTATTCTTCATGCTGGAGATTTAACTGATCGATCTATTTTAGATATTTTCACAGATAAAACAGTCTATGCAGTTCATGGAAACATGTGTGAGGCTTCATCCTACCACGCTCTACCCACCGACAGAGTAATTGAAATTGACGGATATAGCATCGGTCTCTGCCACGGAGCAGGTGCCAGGCACAACATCGAAGATCGAATGTTAGATCTGTTCCCCACCGTAGATTGCATTGTCTATGGCCACACACATATTGCTGTTAATCACTCCATTGGAAAAACCCTCTTTGTCAACCCTGGTGCTTTTGCATCCACCGGTCGCCATGGAGCCCCTGGAAGCTACGCCATACTGACTACCGGATCAGATGGCCTACACGCAACACTTCACCAACTATAATGACAAAAGCAGCAAAACTCACTCCCATGCTCCAGCAGTATCTTGAAATCAAAGAGCAACATCAGGATACTATTCTCTTCTATCGTATGGGAGATTTTTATGAGATGTTTTACGATGATGCAGTTACTGCATCAAAAATTTTAGGAATAACACTCACCGCACGCAACAAAAAGAATCCTGAAAACCAAGTGCCCATGTGCGGCATCCCCTATCATGCCGCCACATCCTATCTCGCTAAATTGGTGAACGCCGGAAAAAGAGTCGCAATCTGCGAACAGACTGAGACTCCAGACGAAGCCAAAGGTATTGTGCGCCGTGAGGTAGTCCGGGTTGTTTCCCCAGGAGTTGTTACCGATTCGCAGTTGCTTGACGACAAAGACAATCTCTATGTTGCCGCAATTAGCCACAAAGAAAAGGGCGAAGAAGTCTTATACGGGATTAGCTTTCTCGATCTTTCCACTGGATCTTTTCTTGTGGGTGAATTCACTGACCATAAAAACCTTACTGACAACATCCTCGATCAACTCACTCGCATGACTCCTGCCGAGTTGCTCACCTGCGAAAAAGATACTGAAATCATCACAAACCTGGTGGACACGGCACAAGCCGTACTGCCAGGATTATGTGTCACCCAGCGACCAGCGACCCATTTTCACCTTTCCAGCTCTCTTGATGTTCTCATAGAACATTTCCAGGTGACTAATCTTGCAGGATTTGGATGCGGAGCATTCACTCAAGGAATCATCGCCGCTGGGGTGCTCCTTGAGTATGTTATGGAGACCCAACAAAGTAATATCGGACACATCGAACAACTTACCCCCATCGACATCCACCGTATATTACAGATTGATGATTCATCGAGACGTAATCTTGAGCTCACCCAAACAATTATCGGTTCCAAGAGAGAAGGATCACTTCTATCCATACTTGACCACACCTGTACCCCGATGGGTGCAAGGATGTTGAAGCAGGAGATTCTTTTTCCACTGCGAGATGTAGAACGAATCAACAGAAGACTGATAGCCGTACAATTTCTTCACGACCACACATCTGTCAGGAAAAATTTCCGAGAACAGCTTACAGCTATTTATGATGTTGAGCGTCTCAATAGCCGTATGGTTCTTGGTAATGGGAATGGTCGTGATATGCTTGCACTGAAACAGTCTCTTGCGCAGCTCCCGTCAATCAAGGAACTTCTTCTTCAATGTGATGCAGAACACATCCAGTCCATTGGCAACGATCTCGATATTCTCACAGATATGCATCACCTCCTCGAAAACACCATTAACGAAGAGGCACCTGTCACCCTCCGCGAAGGCAGGCTTATAAAAACAGGATACAACGATGAACTTGATGAGCTGATTCATATCCAGCGACACGGTAAGCAACTCATCCTTGATCTTGAAGCACAAGAACGTGCTACCACCGGAATTGCAAAACTGAAAGTGGGTTTTAATAAAGTATTTGGGTATTTTATTGAGGTGAGCAGACTGCAATCAGCAAATGTGCCCGAAACCTATATTCGTAAACAGACACTGGTTAATGCAGAACGTTTTATTACACCTGAGCTCAAAGAATTTGAATCGAAGGTTCTAGGCGCTCAGGAACGACGCCTTGAACTTGAATACCAGCTTTTCACAGATATTCGCAAAAAACTTGCTGCGGACAGTTCACGATTGCTGCAAAGTGCTCAACTCCTCGCCAAGATTGATTTCCTAGTATGCCTTTCTGAAGTTGCCCAAATCAATCGTTACCGTATGCCCACGGTCAACGATGATGAAATAATTGACATAAAAGAAGGTAGGCACCCTGTAATTGAGCGTTCCATACCAAGCGGAAAATTCGTGCCCAATGATGTATTTCTTGATCAAACATCGGAAGAAGTGCTCATAATCACAGGGCCAAATATGGCTGGGAAATCAACTATATTGCGCCAAACAGCTCTTATTGTCCTCATGGCTCAGATGGGATCATTTGTTCCTGCGAAATCTGCAGACATAGGTGTTGTCGATCGGATATTCACACGAGTTGGTGCCATGGATGATCTAAGACGTGGTCAATCAACATTTATGGTCGAAATGAATGAAACTGCCAATATTCTAAATAATGCTACTGAAAAAAGCCTTGTTATCCTCGATGAAATTGGGCGTGGTACATCGACTTTTGACGGACTATCCATTGCCTGGGCAGTAGCCGAAGATCTAGTGAAAAAGAACAACAAAGGCGTCAAAACCCTTTTTGCTACCCATTATCATGAACTAACAGATCTGGCGAAAACTGAAGATCGCGTCAAAAACTATTCGATTGCGGTGCGCGAATGGAATGATACCATTATCTTTCTCCATAAGTTGATTAAAGGTGGCACTAATCGTTCTTATGGAATCCAGGTTGCGGCTCTTGCAGGTGTTCCTGATCGTGTCGTTCAGCGTGCTGGTGAAATACTTAAAAACATTGAAAGGGGTGAGTTCGACCAAGATGGTAGCCCCGCTATTGCTGGAAGCGTACAAGGGAGGCGAAAGCGTAAGAAAACACATCCAGACCAAATGTCACTTTTTTCCCAACCGGAAAACAATGCAGTTCGTAAGCATCTGCTTGGTCTTGATGTTGACAATCTCAGTCCTCGGCAAGCGCTCGACACCCTTTATGAACTTCTTACAATGCTCAACAAATAAGTGTTTGAATTATTTTCTTTTGCCTTCGCATATCCTTTTAGGTATAGTTACTGCAATATATCCCCAAACTACACAGATGGTGCACAAAAAAGATCTCCATCTGCTTCATTACTAATAGTCTCCGATAGGGTATGATGGCACGGTCTTTTTTACAATTACTCGTTGTTTTCATTTTTGCAACTTGCTTTTCAACAGGGTTTTGTTCGGCTGCCGAAATTGACAGTGGTGTCAGTGATTTTATCAGCCTTGAGCAACAGTACAAACAGGCAAAGTTTTATTACAACGAACTTCACAGCAACAACACCCTTGGTAATTCCAGAACTAACTGGCTCAAAGGTGTTCAAACCTTTAGAAAAATTTACCTTGCCGGACCAAAATCCAATTTTGCAGCACCGAGTCTTTATATGCTTGGCCGCATGTATTCAAAGATGTATGATCGTTTCCACGATGAAATTGATCTTAAGGAATCTTTATCCTATTACCGTGATGTCACCGACCTCTTTCCCGAAAACCGGCTTGCCGATGATGCACTTTATGCAGTTGGCAACCTCCAACTGACGAAAAGAGATAACCCACAAAAAGCCGCTACCAGTTACACTCGTATTATTTCCGACTTTAAAAATGGGGATATGTACACCCATGCGGCTGATAAACTAAAAAAAATATCCAAAGAACATGACATTCCAATCCCTGATGCCATGCTCAAGCGCACATATCTTGAAAACCTTACCAACGTCCTTCCAGTTAAATACTGGTCATCCAACAATTACACTCGTGTGGTAATCAATACATCAGGTCCTGTTCGTTACCAGGAACGCCTCCTTGAAAAAAATGGAGATAAACCGAGAAGGCTTTATCTTGATTTCCAAGAATCATATATCGATCCTAAACTCAGATCCCCTGTGCCGATTGAAGATGGATTACTACAACAAGTGCGAACAGGACAGTTCACACCAGATATTGTCCGTGTGGTTCTTGATATCGAGTCAATAGCAGACTACAAAATTTTCAGTCTACCTGATCCGTTTCGTGTTGTTATTGATGTTCGTGGTGAGCCAAAAGTATCTTCAAAGATTCCTGAAAAAGCACTTCCTAAACCACCTGCGAATGTGACCACACCAACACAAAATACCAAACCGACTGCCTCTGGAACAATCACTACCGTCACGTCTCCTATTAATTCAATGTCTAGCACAGTAATTATCCTAGAAGATTTCAAGAAAGTCAGGTCAAACCTACGACAGTCAAAGGACAATGAAATTGATTTGGCTGGTATAGATAGCGTTGAGAAACATATCACAAAGAACGCTTTATCACTTGCTCAACAGCTTGGTCTTGGGATCAGAAAAATTGTGATTGATCCGGGACATGGTGGAAAGGATCCAGGTGCATCGTCCTTTGGTATGAAAGAAAAAGATATTGTCCTGAAAATTGCTCAAAACCTTGCACCGATTCTTGCCGACAAGACTAATGCTGAAGTCATCCTTACCAGAGATACAGACATTTACATCCCACTCGAAGAACGTACCGCCATAGCTAACACCAATGATGCTGATCTTTTTATTTCACTGCATATTAACGCTCATCCATCTCCTAAAATTCATGGGCTTGAAACGTATTATCTGAACTTATCAACAAATGCGGAAGCGATGAGAGTGGCAGCTTTTGAGAATGCTACATCCACACACCAGATGAGTGATCTCCAGGATATTCTTTCTGATATCATGAAGAATTCGAAAATTAAAGAGTCTTCACGTCTTGCAGGATTCGTTCACAATTCGCTTAGTGATGGTATTGAAGGAATACAAAAAAATAAGTTCAGAAATTTAGGCGTAAAACAGGCACCATTTTATGTACTTATTGGTGCTGAAATGCCTGCTATTTTGATCGAAATAGGTTTTATTACCAATCAGATGGATTTGGAAAATCTTAAATCCGATCTTTTTCTTGATATGATTGTTGATGAAATCGTGCAGGGTGTTCAAAATTATATTAACTCTACCACAGCAAGTCTTTAAGCAAACAATCTGCTAGGAGGCAGTCCGAGAATAGGCATTTCATTCAAAATCGAAGATTTTTCTAAAACTACCAGTCGATTGAATTACACAAAAACTTTCTTCCTTCTTTCAAATCCTGACCATTAAGATATCGTTCAATAGATTCAGCTGCAACTTTGCCATGATAAACAGACTTTGCCACAGTTTGTGGACCAAGGACATTATCACCACCTGCAAAAATATATGGCACAGATGTTTGAAGGGTTTGAGGGTCAGTGTTATACGTTCCCCAGGACATTAGATCTATATCAACATCTTTATCAACTGTGTGATCAACAACCTGACTAATAGCTGCAACTAGTGAGTCAGCTTCTATCGTAAAGTTTGAGCCTTTCAATGCAATCGGTCGACGACGACCTGATTCATCAGGCTCACCAAGTTCCATTTTAACGCACTCCACCTTTTGTAGCTTACCGTTTTTTGAATGAATCTTTATTGGTGCAGCAAGGAACTTAATACGAACTTTTTCTTCTTCTAGATGGTGAACCTCAATGGAAGAGGCAGGCATCTCTTCTCGACTTCTTCGATAGAGAACTAAGACGTCTTTTGAACCTAAACGAAGTGCAGTTCTAGCAACATCAATTGCAACATTTCCACCACCTACAACTACAACTTTTTCACCTAAATTTACTTTTTCACCAAGATTAACTCGCTTCAGATATTCAGCACCAGGCATTACCCCTTCTGTACTGTTTTCTCCTTCTAATCCGAGTTTTAAACTTTTGTGCGCGCCAACACCGTTAAATATGGCACTAAAACCTTCAGCGCGTAAATCGTCGACTGATGTATCCTTCCCTATTGTGACACCAGTAATAAATTTAACACCACATACTTTAAGTGCCTCAATTTCTGCTTTAATAATTGAACGAGGCAGGCGAAATGATGGGATACCAACCGTTAACATACCTCCATACACTGGTAATGATTCAAATATTGTGCTGTAAATTCCTTTCTGAGCAAGCCAATACGCTACTGTAAAACCAACTGGCCCTGATCCTATTATTGCAACTTTTTTATTTTCAGGAAGAGCACATGCTGTGAACATTGTTTTTTTATGTTCAACCATCCAATCAACAATATATCGTTCGATCATTCCTATAGAAACAGATTGCCCCTTTTTTTTCCCACGGATACAAGAACCTTCACACTGAAATTCATGGGGACAGACTCGTGAACAAATGGCTGGCATTGAAGTTGTTTTTCGGAGTTCCCAGTAGGCTTCTTCGATTTTGTTTTCACGTAAAAGTTTTATAAAACCTGGAATATTATTATGTATAGGGCAGCCCTTGACACATAATGGTTTTTTGCATTGAAGACAGCGTTCTGCCTCAAGAATTACAGTAGATTCATTAAATCCAGAGACTATCTCATCAAAGTTATTAATTCGCTTTTCTGGATTCATTTCCATAGGCATTTGTCTAGCTATGGACATTCTTTCCTTGGCTTTCATACCGTCACCTCATTAAAACAGAATACATGTATCAGATTTATTGATATGCAAAGGGCAAAAAAAAGGTCGTCCAATCAAGGACGACCTTAAAACATTAATACAGATTACCCAATCAAGCAATATTTGATACTTTAATTCGTGCCATTGCACGTTGCAAAGCAGCCTCTGCACGAGTCTGATTAAAACTATCGTCCTGTGCCGTGGCCTGAGCTAAGCGTTTTTCTGCACGCTCTTTCGCCTTCATAGCTCTATCTACATCAATATCACCACCAAATTCAGCACTCTCAACAAGAAAAGTAATTTTATTATTGGAAACTTCTGAAAAGCCACCACTAACCATCATACTTTTTCTGCTACTCCCCTGTTCGTAAGTCAAGAGGCCGGTTTTGATAGTTGAAAGAAATGGAGCATGATTGGCCAACACACCAAAGTCACCGCCATAACCAGGTGCATTAACAATATCAACATCTTCGCTGACAACTGCGCCGGCTGGAGTCACTACTTCTAAATGTATTTGCTGTGCCATTTATATCCTCGTATACTTAGTAACTATTCAGCTGCATCCCATCTTCGTCCATTTTTAGACATTCTCACATAGCAAACTATGCTTCGAATGTCCAAATGAACGAATATGAGGCACATCCGAACAGTTACAGTTCAGTGTTATGCCAAATATCGGGTACTAACTGAATAGTTACCTTATAGATAAGGTAAGATATCTGATACTGTATTGGTAAATTGTTCACCAATCGAAATTACGCTTTTGCTTTTGCTTCTTTCTCAAGGGCCTCAGCGATAGATCCTACCATATATACTGAGTTCTCTGACATATCATCATGTTTTCCTTCAAGAATTTCCTTAAAGCCAGCAATAGTATCTTCAACAGTAACAAACTTTCCAGGCATTCCAGTGAATACCTCTGCAACAGTAAATGGTTGAGAAAGGAAACGTTGAATCTTACGAGCACGCCCAACAAGAATCTGATCTTCCTCAGAAAGTTCATCCATACCAAGAATCGCAATAATATCCTGGAGATCTTTATATTTCTGCAATGCGATCTGAACGCCACGAGCAACATCATAATGTTCCTGACCAACAACATTTGGATCAAGAATACGTGAAGTTGAATCGAGTGGATCAACCGCAGGGTAGATACCAAGCTCTGCAATTTGACGAGAAAGAACAACGGTTCCGTCAAGATGAGCAAATGTGGTAGCAGGAGCTGGATCGGTAAGATCATCCGCAGGTACATATACGCACTGTACAGCAGTAATAGATCCTTTGGTTGTTGAAGTAATACGTTCCTGGAGCGCACCAAGATCTGTTGCAAGTGTAGGCTGATAACCAACAGCAGATGGGATACGACCAAGAAGAGCTGAAATTTCAGAACCAGCCTGGGTAAAGCGGAAGATATTATCTACAAAGAAGAGAACATCCTGCCCCTCTTCATCACGAAAATATTCAGCTGCAGTAAGCCCTGTAAGAGCAACACGAGAACGTGCTCCTGGAGGTTCAGTCATCTGACCATAAACAAGTGCGGCTTTTGGAAGAACACCGGACTCTTTCATTTCATTGTAGAGATCGTTTCCTTCACGAGTACGCTCTCCAACACCACAGAATACTGAAATTCCACCATGATGCATGGCGATATTATTAACCATCTCCATCATAATAACGGTCTTTCCACAACCAGCACCACCGAACAGTCCCATTTTTCCACCCATTGGGAATGGAACAAGGAGATCGATTACTTTAATACCGG
>JAOZTO010000067.1 GCA_029942265.1 Desulfocapsa sp. | reverse complement strand
GCTAGCCGAATATTTACAGATAATCGAGTATTTACTGTTTTATTGTATATACTTCAACTATATCATAGTATCATATATTATCTTTGACCTGCGTCAATTACTCGTTTTATTTTTTCAAATAACATTTAACCCTAAGTATATAATAGTTTCGACAAATAATGGATATAATATTAATTCTTGTAGCATTTGTTTTTGGTTTTCTGGTTAAGCAGATTGGGTTACCACCTCTGTTAGGATTTCTTGCAGCAGGTTTTGTACTAAATGCTTTTGGCATTCATGGTGGAGACAATCTTAAAGAATTTGCAGATGCTGGTGTTCTTCTCCTTTTGTTTAGTATAGGTCTTAAAATTCGAGTGAAAAGCCTCTTAAGGCCTGAGATATGGGCAGTGGCTTCAATCCATATGCTTGTTACTGTGGTGTTGTTGGGAGGAATGATCTATCTTCTTACATATTCAGCTCTTTCGTTATTTGCTGGAATTGATTGGCCTGTTGCAATATTGATAGCATTCGCCTTAAGTTTTTCAAGCACCGTTTTTACGGTAAAGGTAATGGAAGAAAAAGGAGAAATGAATTCCAAGCATGGCCGAATTGCTATTGGTATTCTAGTGATTCAAGATTTCTTTGCTGTCATCTTTCTAACACTTTCCAGCGGAAAAATCCCTTCACCTTGGGCAATTGGTTTGATTGGCCTTTTTCTTTTACGAAAACCACTCCTTGCTTTAATTGTTCGCTGTGGACATGGTGAACTGTTAATACTTCTTGGCTTACTAATTCCACTATCTGCTGCAAATCTATTCGAATTTGTGGGGCTAAAACCAGATCTTGGAGCATTGCTTATTGGAATGCTTCTAGCGGGTCATGACAAAACAAATGAACTAGCAAAAGCCATTTTAAGTTTTAAAGATTTTTTACTTGTTGGATTTTTTCTAACAATTGGGCTGTCGGGACTTCCATCTCTTGCAACGGTTGGCATTTCACTACTTTTTGTAATTGTTATTCCATTTAAAATCGCTCTATTTTTTCTTCTGCTAACACGCTTCAAATTGCGAGCAAGAACGTCGACTTTTTCTTCTCTCAGCCTTGCAACATATTCGGAATTTGGTTTGATTATCGGCGCACTTGGTGCATCTAAAGGCTGGTTGGGCAATGAGTGGCTAGTGATTTTTGCGTTGGCGCTATCCTTTACATTTATTCTTGCATCTCCATTGAACGCAGTATCTTATTTGATCTATGGTCGTTTCCATACATTCTTGCGAAAATTTGAGACTAAGAAAAGATTACCTGGTGACTGTGTTGTTTCAGTGGGTAATGTTGATGCGGTTATTTTTGGAGTGGGTAAAGTTGGTGCTTCTGCGTATGAAAGCTTAAGTAGGCGATATGGAAAGAAAATAATAGGAATGGATTACGATCTTGAAAATGTAAGGAGACATGTTGCTTCTGGATTAAATGTTATTCAAGCTGATGCCACCGATTATGACTTTTGGAAGCGAATTGAAGTCCAGGGGAAAGAGATAAAATTGGTGATGTTGACCCTGCCGAGTTTGGAAGCAAATATATACGCTGCTAAACGGATACGTAGCAGATTCAGTGAAGTTACTATTGCCGCAATTGTTTCGTTTGATGATCAGGTTCATGAATTGGAAGAGGCAGGTGTTAACTATGTTTTCAATGTTCACAAGGAAGCTGGTGCTGGTTTTGCTGATCATATATGTGAGCAGATGGGACAAAATGAAGTGAATTTTCCGGTAGCCGTAGAATCTTAGAAAATTAATTAAATGCCCATGTAGCAGTGTTACAGTACTTTTAGGACTTTATCAAATATTCGGGTTGGGTTCAAAACAGGCTAAACCACTGAATTGCAAATGTTTGTTTGTTCATATGTGAACAAGCCGGATCGAACGAAGATGGGGTGCTAGCCGAATATTTACAGGACTTTTTCCTTAAATGCATCAATACCAAACCGTTCCATAAAACGAGCACTGCGTGAATGTGGGTTGGCTTCTTCCTGATAAACAGTAAGACATCTCTTTGCAAGGACGAGCACTTCATCGTCATTTAATCCTTCAGCAACCACATCACCAATACGTGCATTATTTCCACCATTACCACCAAAAATGAGTGTCCATCCTTTTTTTGAAGCAAAAACTCCCAAATCGCGGACATAGGGTTCCGTGCAACACATTCTACACCCTGCAACTCCTACCTTCACTTTTGCTTTGAAGGGGGTGTCCATTGAAATTTGTTCAAGTTTTTCTCCTAGAGATAGTGAATCACGAATACCAAATTTACACCATTCAGGTCCTGGGCATGATTGCACATAGGTGACCCCGTTTACTGGTATGTCTCTGATATGCTGTTTGAGCTCTAATTGGAGGTTTGCCATCTCTTCCGGTTCCATACCAAGGAGTGCAAGACGTTGGGCGGAAGTGATTTTCGTGGCAGGGACTTCGTATTTATTGATAATTTGTAGTAATTTTTCAAGATCATCAGGAGCAAAAAGTCCCATATTTAAACCGGGGACGACACTGAATGTTTTTTTTCTGTTTGTGGGATACATAAATAATAGAAGATAAAAAGAATGCAGAGTACGAAGAACTCTCAACGTACTCTGCAAGGAGGGGAAAACATACAGCGACTCTTCGAAAGTTTTGGAAGGGATTTCCGAAGAGGTAATACCTTTATAACTATCCGAGGATTGTTTTCAGGTCGTCAGCAGCAGTTTCACCGACTGGCATGACGTTGAAATTCTCGACCAGTACATTTAATACATTTGGTGTAATAAACGCTGGAAGGGAGGGTCCAAGACGGATATCTTTAATTCCAAGACTAAACAGAGACAGAAGAATGACTACTGCTTTCTGTTCATACCAGGAAAGAATAAAAGAGAGTGGAAGATCATTTACACCACATTCGAATGCACCGGCAAGAGCAACTGCAATCTGAATAGCAGAGTAAGCGTCATTACACTGTCCAACATCGAGGAGACGTGGGATTCCACCAATATCGCCAAGTTTTTTATCAAAGAAACGAAATTTTCCACAAGCAAGTGTCAGAATCAAACAATCCTGAGGAATTTCTTCTGCCATTTCTGTGAAGTAATTACGACCAGGTTTAGCACCATCACATCCACCAACAAGAAAGAAGTGACGTATCGCTTTAGATTTAACGCCTTCAATTATTTTATCAGCAACACCGAGAACAGTGTTTCTTGCAAATCCAACCATCACTGTATCATTATCAACATTGTCGGTGAATCCAGGAAGTGCTAAAGCTTTTTCAATTACAGCACTGAAATCTTTTTCTCCGCTACCTTCAACGTGTTTCACATCAGGCCATCCAACAAGACCGGTGGTAAAGACATTGTCTTTATAAGAATCTCTTGGTTTCTGAATACAGTTCGTGGTGAAAAGAATGGCACCTGGAAATTCAGGCATTTCTTTCTGTTGGTTTTGCCATGCAGTACCAAAATGTCCGTAGAAATGGTCATATTTATTCAGCTCGGGGTATCCGTGGCATGGAAGCATTTCACCGTGAGTGTAAATGTCGATTCCCTTGCCTTGGGTTTGTTCAAGGAGCATGGCCATATCTTTCAAATCATGTCCGGTAACGAGGATGCACTTGTTTGGCCTATGTCCAAGTGGTACCTCAGTTGGCACAGGATGGCCATAAGTGCCGGTATTTCCAGCGTCAAGAAGCTCCATGGCTTTAATGTTCACTTCACCTGTTTTCAGGGCAAGTGCGACCAGATCACCAAGTTCCATTTCTGTGGTAAGGGCAGCCATTGCGTGATGAACAAATGCATAAACCTCGTCATCTTCATGTCCAAGGATAGCAGCATGTTCTGCATAAGCAGCAAGTCCACGCATACCATACATTGTAACCTGTTTCAGTGATTGCAGATCTTCATTTGCATCAAGCGTAGTGATAAAGTTCAGAGCGGCACCCTGTTCTTCAAGGCCAGCAAGTGTATCAGCTGGGGTAAAAGTGAGCGCAGCAGCAGAAGAATCGATACTACCACCAGCCGCTTCAACTTTTGTTTTCAGTTCTTCACGAAGCTGAACCGCTTTGTAGATGAGATCTTCAAAACGTTTTGGATCAAAATCAACATTGGTAAGACATGCAAAAATTGATTCACAGACAAAGATATCAATTGCATTATCAATTACATTAACTTTTCGACCAGCTTCCGCAACAATACAAAGTCCTTGTACTGCATGGGTGAGAAGATCTTCAAGACCGGCAACTGATTCATTTTTTCCGCAGACACCAACAGTGGTGCAGGCAACGCCTTTTGCGGTTTGTTCGCATTGATTACAATACATGGTAAAACCTCCAATATGTTTTAATTAATTAAAAAACCTTTTGAAACTATGTGCAGAAATATTTAAAAGTCAAATTAACTTTGTCGATTTCTGATTGTATGTTTTGAGTATACACTGCTGTATGAGCTTCAGCTTTGACATAAATCAATAAATAAGACATTTTTTATCTTTTTTGTCAACTATTCTGTTTTTATTTGCTTGAGGGTGCATTGAGAATTTGAAAAAGAGGACTATTATCCGCCAATACAATTTCTATAGAACAGAAGCCTTAAGTAACAGCGTGGAGTCAGAACCATCATTAAAGAGGCGGGACCCATCCCCCCCATAAAGTGAAATTGAGGAAAAGCCACATGCTTGCAAAATTTCAAGCCATGATTCAACTGGGAACCCAGCAAGGTGGTGAATGTGAGAAAGATCTTCTTTTGCTTCCCCTTGATTGTTTGGCCTGATCCTATAACGTTCTTCTAAGCGGATTTCCTGATGAAGATTGTCGTAACTGTAAAAGGTTTCTTTTATAATTTTCCCATTTTTGTCTCTTTGGTTAAATATTTGGAACTGGAATCGATTTTTTCCTGAATTCAACATAAGCTCATTGTCTGGAATATACAATTGCAAGAGAAGCGAACCTTTTGAGTCCAAATATCTTTTTGCAAGTCGTAGACAGCTTGTGATAATCTGTTTATCTCGAAGAAGGTTTATAGTATTGTAGGGGATAATAATATGATCGAATTGCGTAGTAAAGGCCATGACTGTCATATCCATGCAAACACATGACAATGATTTAATACTATTTTGGACTGCGCACTGCAACATTGCAAGTGAGATGTCTAAACCGATGATATGACAGTCAGAAAAGACATTGCTTTTCATTATTCTTCCAGTGCCGCATCCGAGTTCAAGAATTGTTGATTTCTTTTTACAGTGTTTTCGATAGAAATTGATGTCGTCATTGAAGGTATCCATTTCAATAGAATATAGTTCTGCATAACGTTTTGCAGTCAGAGGAACAAATTTCGTTTCCGGTTCTTTGTGATTTGTAAAAGAGGTGTTCATTATTGGCTGTTTATTCTCTCAGGATTTTGTACAATAGGAAAAAGTTTGCTGTTTTTGTCCCTTTAACCCTTTCATTTTTTATGGCGCCATTATGCCTCAAAAAGTAGTTACAATTTATACTGATGGCTCTTGTAGCCCCAATCCAGGTCCTGGAGGTTGGGGAGCTGTTATTCTACCAGAAAAAGGCAAAAAGAGGGAACTGTCTGGAAAAGTTCCCCAAACTACTAATAACCGAATGGAACTTCAGGCGACGATAGAGGCGTTACGAGCTTTGGCACAACCAAGTAAAGTTCAATTGTACACAGATTCTAAATATGTGCAAAATGGTATTAGCAAATGGATGCCAAACTGGCGAAAAAATAACTGGCTTACTGTCGATAAACAGGCTGTTAAAAATCAGGACTTGTGGGAAGCACTTGATGCCGAGATACAACGCCACACAGTTCAATGGTTGTGGGTGAGAGGGCACGCAAATGATACGAATAATGAGCGTGCTGATAAACTTGCAGTGACCGCCCGTGGCCGAGAATCACTTCCGTTGAATGAAGAAACAGCAGTACATATTTTTTTAGGTATCACATGGAAGCAAAAAATTAAAAAAGGCTCCTGGGCTGCAATGTTCAGATATCAAAATAATTATAAAGTGATAGGTGGGAGTGTAGAAAATTCTTCCGCTAATCGCATTCACATTCAGTCGGCCTGTGACGCTCTTTCGATGTTAAAACGACGGTTACCCGTTCATATATATACCAGCTCTGGGTACTTAAAAGACGGTGCAACCCAGTGGATTAAAGGATGGATACAAAACGGTTGGTATACACGTGATGGAAAAATTGTTAGCAATACTGAGGAATGGAAAGCTTTGAGCAGAATGTTAGATAAATTTGCAGTGTCATTTCATGTGGTGAATAAAGACATGCCACCCTGTCACAGCCAGGAAGCTAAAATCCTTGCCAGTGAATGGGTAGAAAAAACAGAGCCACAAATAGAAAACAAGTCGTAAATATAGTGAATAACAGTTACGTGAAACAAGAAAAATGAATAATGAATTTAAACTCATTGCACCTTTTCAACCGTCAGGCGATCAGCCTGCTGCTATAGATGCTTTAACCCGTGGCCTAAATTCCGGAGTAAAAAGCCAGGTTCTTCTTGGTGTAACAGGTTCTGGAAAAACCTTTACCATGGCATCTGTTATAGAGAAGGTACAACGGCCAACGCTCATTATTGCACCTAATAAAACCCTTGCAGCACAACTATTTTCTGAATTTAAGGAATTGTTTCCAAATAATGGTGTTGAATATTTTGTCTCTTATTACGATTATTATCAACCCGAAGCCTATATTCCATCATCTGATACATATATAGAAAAAGATTCAGCCATTAATGATGCCATTGATAAAATGCGCCATTCAGCCACCCGTTCATTATTGACTCGAAGGGACGTTATAATTGTTGCATCTGTTTCCTGTATTTATGGACTTGGGTCTCCAGAAGAATACAAGAATATGCACCTCTTTCTTCAATGTGATGAAGAATTTGCACCAGAACAGGTGCAGCGACGATTGGTCTTTATGTTGTATGAAAGAAATGATATGTCATTTCATAGGGGGACATTTCGTGTGCGTGGAGATGTTATTGATATTTTTCCTGTTCACGAAGAAGACAAAGCTATCCGAATAGAATTTTTTGGTGATACAATAGATTCCATTACAATTATAGATCCCCTCCGTGGTGTTGTTCTTGAACGCTTGCAGGAATATACCGTCTTTCCTGGTAGCCATTTCGTTACGTCTAAAGACAGGCTACAGATAGCCGTGGAAACTATCAAAACAGAACTTAAAGAACGACTCGAATACTTCCACACCGAAAACAGGCTGGTTGAACTACAACGGCTGGAACAAAAAACCATGTTTGATCTGGAAATGATTCAGGAACTTGGGTATTGCAACGGTATAGAAAATTATTCACGACATCTTACAGGAAAAGAACCTGGCATTGCTCCACCAAACCTGCTTGATTATTTTGACGATGATTACCTTCTAATAATTGATGAGTCTCATATCGGAGTGCCTCAGTTAAACGGAATGTATAATGGTGATAGGTCACGAAAGAAAACACTTGTACATTATGGATTTCGTTTGCCTTCTGCACTCGATAATCGCCCGTTACGGTTTGAAGAATTTCAAAAACGTATTAATCAGATTGTGTATGTCTCTGCAACTCCAGGACCTTTTGAACTTGAACAATCAGAAGGGCGATTTGTTGATCAGATAATTAGACCTACTGGTCTTCTTGATCCGGTGATTGAAGTGCGTCCAGCCACTAATCAGGTTGATGATCTACTTGAAGAAATACGAATTCGTACTGAACGTGACGAGGCTGTTTTGATCACCACACTCACCAAACGAATGGCAGAAGATCTGACCGATTATTACGAAAAACTGGATGTGAAGGTTCGATACTTACATTCAGATATAAAAACACTTGAACGGATTGAACTAATACGGGATCTAAGAAAGGGCGACTATAATGTTCTGGTAGGAATTAATCTGTTGCGTGAAGGACTTGATATTCCAGAAGTTTCATTGGTTGCCATACTTGATGCTGATAAAGAGGGTTTTTTACGATCCGAGCGTTCATTAATCCAGACTTGTGGCAGGGCGGCACGAAACGCTGAAGGAATGGTCATTCTATATGCTGATGATATGACAGGCTCAATGGAGCGCACTATCTATGAGACTGAACGTAGACGGGAAATCCAAAACAAACATAATCAAGAACATGGAATTGTGCCACAGACCATCAAGTCAAAGGTGAAGGATTCTATCAGAAAGCACCTTCAGGCAAGTGGATATGAGGCTAACGAAACGAATGAATATGGTCTACTTGAAGCAGCAGAAGATCTTCCAGTATATTACAGTATAAAAGATCTTGAAAAAGATATTAAGAAACTGGAAAAAAAGATGCAGAATGCTGCTAAGGAGCTTGCTTTTGAAGAGGCTGCTGCCATACGTGATAGAATTAAAGCCCTGCGGAAATTGGAGATTGAAATAGGATGAAAGATGGATTTTTGTATAGAATGTCATTGCAGGTGTTACCCTTTGTTTTTGTCTGGCTGACTCGCATTTGGTTTTTCACTTGTCGAGTAACAACTCATGGACAGAAATATCGGGATCAAATTGATGCTCTTGGCACTCCAGCAGTGGCAAGCTTTTGGCATTATACTATTCTCTTTATTTTTTATAATATGCGCAAAGATTCTGCTGTTGCCATGGTTAGTGCCAGTAAAGACGGAGAATATATCAGTAGGATTGCCAATAATCTTGGATATGAAACAGTTAGAGGATCACGAAAAAAAGGCGGCCTTCAAGCCATTAAGAGCCTGATCCGACATATGAAAGAAGGACGAAATGCAGCCATTGTTGCTGATGGCTCGCAGGGGCCTGCCCGTATTGTTCAGGCGGGAAGCATAATGCTTGCATCTCGTGCAGATGTACCAATTTTACCCATGCTCTGGTCGTGTAACAAGTATAAACGGTTTGGCTCCTGGGATGGAACGGCATTGCCAATGCCATTCTCAAAGATTGATTTTTTCTATGGCGAACCAATGACAGTGCCTGCAAAAATAAAATCAGAAGAAATTGAACAGTATCGGATTGTGCTTGAAGAACGATTGAATGATTTATATAAAAAAGCTTGGAGTATTCACGGTAAAATAGAACATTAAGAGCATTATCTACAAATAGAAAAATATGACAAAAGGAATAATCGTAGCTGGCCTGTCAGGAGGATCTGGGAAAAGTGTGGTTGCAGTCGGGTTAGTTGTAGCTCTTACACAACTTGGTAAACAGGTAATTCCCTTTAAAAAGGGGCCGGATTATATAGATGCTGGATGGATGAAACTTGCAGCAGGGAATAATTGTTTTAATCTCGATCCTTTTT
>JAOZTO010000066.1:6163-9610 GCA_029942265.1 Desulfocapsa sp. | reverse complement strand
TGAATACAACCATTATTTTACCCAGACCGGAAGAAGAGCTGGCTTTACCATTAAATGGGAAAAAAAACAGATTGAAACACTATGATTTAGTGGAATATTTTGGGCGAGATCGCTTGCAATTGACTGAACGGGTTATCAGTAAAGTGTTGATGGAGTTAAAACAGATTCGTAAGCCGTGGGAAGCCTTGCTTGAGATTAGTTTTCTGTCTGGCATGATGAAAGGAAAATATTTGAGCGTGTTGGACAATCGGTTTGAAAGACTTTTTGAGCATACCTGAAAACCATTATCGTTGGTTTTCCTGTAGTTTTCTCATTGCGTTTCCCAAGCGTTTTATTCCAGTCTCGATAGTAGCCGTGTCAACAGAGGAAAAATTGAGGCGCAGTGTGTTATCACCTTTGTCGTTAATGTAGAAAGGTGTTCCAGGAACAAAGGCAACTTTTTCTTTCACTGCGATATCAAAAAGATCCATCGCAGAAATTCCAGATGGTAGTGTTACCCAGAGAAACATTCCGCCTTCCGGTTGAGTGAATTGTACGTTCTTAGGAAAAAAACGGTTGATGCTGCTGATCATGCATTGGCATTGCTCACTATACGTGCTGATTACCCGTTCTATGTGTGTGTCAATTGCGTTGTCCTGTAGATACTGGTGGATTATATATTGAGTGAAGTTGCATGTGTGTAAGTCTGAGGCCTGTTTTGCAATAAGTAGCTTTTCAAATATTGCATCAGGGGCAGCTATCCATCCGATGCGAAATCCTGGAACGATGATTTTTGAAAACGACCCAAGCATGATTGTTTTGTCGGGGATATATGTTTTAAATGACGGTTGCGGCGAACCGGAAAATCGCAATTCCCCATAAGGATCATCTTCCACTATAAATATATTCTTCTTTTGGATTATCTCCGCTAGTCCCACACGGTTTTCCTTTGAATATGTAATGCCTGAAGGGTTTTGGAAATTTGGCACTGCGTACAAAAGTTTGTGTGTTCTTTTTGAGATGGCGAGCTCCAGTTGCTGTAAATCCATTCCCTGCTCAGAGACCGCAACTGGTGAAAAATATGGATTGTAAAGGGAGAAGGCCTGGATTGCGCCCAGGTATCCTGGCTCCTCTATAATTACGCCATCCCCTTCATTCAAAAGCACTTTTCCGATGAGGTCGAGCCCCTGTTGTGCGCCATTGGTGATAAGGATATTTTTGGCAGGAATATCTATGTTTTTCTTACTGTATGTTTCTGCGATATATGCTCTGAGTTTCGAGAAGCCTTCGGAGTTGCTGTATTGGAACACATCGTTTCCGTAAATTTTAAAAACATTTTCGGTCGCAGCTGTAAGGCTCTCGGTGGGGAACAGGTCTTTGTTTGGAAGTCCACCAGCAAATGATATGATGTTTGGCTGTGATGCGATTTTGAGCATTTCCCGAATAAATGATTTTGGGATATCACTCATCCGGTCTGCAATCAAATTCTCCATATGTAACGTTACCTTTTTGTGTGGAAAAATCTCTCAATGATACAAATAATGGATGAAAAAGCAATGTCATTTTCATGTCAATCGTAAATTAGTCCGAACCATTTTATGATGATAGCTAAAACAGACTTTTTTGATTGAGGGTCGTAGCGATTGACCGTTCACTTGTGGCACAATTCGCACAGTGACAGTATTTCTTTTCTGTGTAGGGTTTTTTTGAGAGAGCCGTGCTGTCGTATCCGCCACAGCACATGGGGATGTGCCTGTTTGTATGACTACAATAAAAGCTTGCACAATCCGCACGGTCATGGTAAGCACAGCAAAACAATGACGAGGCACAGTTTGCACAAATGAAAAACAAGAAATACTCCACAATGATTTTTGGCTGCGGAAATATAATCATGGGTGATGATGGTTACGGTCCCGCAGTGGTTGATGAGCTGAATGCTCATTATGATTTATCAGACGATGTCCTGGCGGTAGATGTGGGAACATGCGTGCGGGAATATCTTTTTGACTATCTGCTTATGGAAGAAGGAAGGCCTGAGCAGATTATTATTCTTGATGCAGTAGACTTACCTGACCGTAAACCAGGCGAAGTATTTCAAATCTTTCCCGATACGATACCAGCAAAAAAAATACATGATTTTTCTCTGCATCAATTTCCAACGGTTAACCTGTTGCAGGAACTTGAAGAAAATACTGGAATACGTATTAGTATTCTAGCTGCTCAAATAGAATTTATTCCAGATGAAATTCAACCGGGTCTTTCGCCCACAATGACCATTGCAGTTACACAAGCGTGTGAACAAGTAATGAAATTTATAAACAATAAAGCTAAGGATTTGTAAAGAGATAGTGTGCAATTCTGCATATTGTTCCTTAGGAAATACCAACCATGGTGTGTCCTGCAAATCCTGAATTGAGGTGACCTTATATGATGTATGAATTTAAAGTCAACGAAATGGCAGAAGAGTTTGGTGTGCATCGCAACACAATAAGGAACTGGATCAATGCCGGCACATTGCCAGCAAAGGAAGGTCCGGGACGTAAATACCTTATGCCGTTCGAAGACTACCGACTACTCTGCGAAAAATTTGGACGTGAACCCCATGTCCATCCTAGTAATCATGTCCACTCAGAAGCTTTGGAGTCCTTGACAAAAAAGGATACTGAGCCTCTTGAAATCACAGGGATGAAGAGTCAACTTGCAGTTGATTCGTCATGGGCAAGTGAATGCTTAACCTGCGGAACCTGCGCTAGTGCCTGTCCGATTTCAGGCGTTGACGGACTTGATCCTAGAAAGATCGTTCGTATGGCGGCGCTGGGTATGGATGATGAACTTGTTGATTCTACTTGGCCGTGGAAATGTACAATGTGCGGCAAGTGTGAGGAATCGTGTCCTTCCAATATTCAGATAGTTGCCTTGATGCGGAAAATTCGTAGCAAAAGAGATCGTGATAAAGTTCCAGGGCCTATTCATGCAGGTGTTGCCATGTGTCTTGAGCGTGGCAATAATTTAGGTATCCCCAAAGATGATTTTCTTTTTCTCTGTGAAGAGCTTGGCGAGGAACTGGCAGCTGACGAATGTCCCGGTTTTGTGACACCGATAGATGTTCAAGGTGCAAGGGTTCTTGTTACTGTTAATTCCAAAGAACCTTTTGGTGAACCGGATGACATGAAATGGTGGTGGAAGATTTTTTATGCCGCTGGAGAATCCTGGACAATCTCTTCAGAACACTGGGAGGGAGTCAACTGGGGGCTGTTTTCAGGTGATGATGAATCCATGAAAATTATTGTCGGCAGAATAGTTGATAATATGAGGAGGCTGAATTGTCAGGTTCTCCTCCTACCCGAGTGAGGACATGCATACTTTGCAACCCGGTCCGGGTTGAACAGATGGTTTCCTGAAGCACTCAACGAATTTAAAATTGTAACTGTTTTTGATCTTCTCCTTGAATATATAGTTGAAGGGAAA
>JAOZTO010000066.1:2101-6063 GCA_029942265.1 Desulfocapsa sp. | reverse complement strand
AAATATCTTTGGGAACTGGTGGCAGATTCATTAATTCTTCCTGAAAACAAACACATAGAATAGTGACAGACTCGTAAAAAGTCTGAAATTTATAACTTGAGAGGAGGCTTCTGTCATGCTTGACACAAAAAAAGTCGGCTCGGTGATGATTGTAGGTGGTGGAGTCACAGGAATGCAGACTGCACTGGATCTTGCCGATTCCGGATATTACGTGTACCTCGTGGAAAAAACCGGTGCCATAGGCGGCGCCATGGCTCAACTGGATAAAACATTTCCCACTAATGATTGTTCGATGTGAATAATTGCACCTAAATTGGTGGAGTGCGGTCGGCACTTAAATATTCAGTTGATGACCCTTAGTGAAGTAACTGGTATCGCAGGTGATGCTGGGAATTTCACTGTTACTATAAAAGAAGCTCCACGGTATGTTGATGTGGATAAATGCATCGCATGTGGTGCCTGTACTGAAAAATGTCCAAAAAAAGTGGACAGCGAATATGACGCAGAAACTGGCAAACGTAAAGCCATTTATGTGAAGTATGCCCAAGCAGTACCGCTTAAATACCAGATTGATCCGGATGCTTGTATCTGGTTAAAGAAACCGGGTGCCTGCGGCTTTTGTGAAAAAGTGTGTGATGCCGGAGCAATTAATTTTAACGATACCGAAAAAATCCACGAGATCAATGTTGGTGCAATTGTTATGGCACCAGGATTTGAAACATACGATCCAACAGATGCCAAAGTCTGGGGATATGGAGTTTTTCCAAATGTTATTACTTCCATACAGCTTGAACGTTATCTTTCTGCTTCAGGTCCCACCGAAGGGCATCTTGTGCGGCCATCGGATGGAAAACCTGTTTATAAGGTAGCATTTTTACAGTGTATTGGTTCGCGGGATGAAAATCTCTGTGGTAATGGATACTGCTCATCTGTGTGTTGCATGTATGCAATTAAGGAAGCGGTTATCGCCAAGGATCACGTTCCCGGCCTGAGTACCTCTATTTTTTATATGGATATGAGGACTCATGGAAAGGAATTTGATCAATATATGGAGCGTGCAAAAACAGACTCTGGAGTACGCTTTGTTCGTTGTCGTGTCAATGGAGTTGAACCTGATGGTGATAATGGTGACTTACGACTCAGTTATGTTAATGAAGATGGAAGACAGATAGAAGAATCGTATGATATGGTGGTTCTTTCAGTTGGTCTTCAAACGCCAAAACATGTTCTTGAACTGGCTAAGACTGCAAATATAAAACTCACAGCTGATAATTTTGCAGCAACCTCCGACTTTGCACCTGTGCAGACATCACAACAGGGAATCTTCACCTGTGGAGCATTTGCAGGGCCAAAAGATATTCCCCATTCAGTTGTGGAAGGCTCAGCAGCAGCTGCTGCTGTTGCTGAACTTCTTGCACCAGCAAGATTTGAACTTTCAACTGACGCAGTTTTTCCAGAGGAAAGAGAGGTGGCAGGAGAAGAACCAAGGATCGGCATTTTTGTCTGTCATTGTGGTTCGAATATTGCTGGAGTTGTTGATGTAGAAGCTGTTGAAAAGTATGCAAAAACGCTCCCCGATGTAGTCTATGTCGAACGTAATCTCTTTTCCTGCTCTCAGGATACTCAAGAGATGCTTGTTCAGAGAATTAAAGAACAGAAACTAAACAGAATCGTTATTGCCGCATGTACTCCTCGAACTCATGAGCCTCTCTTTCGTGAGACTTTGAAGGCTGCCGGATTGAATGAGTATCTTGTTGAAATGGCCAATATAAGAAACCATGATTCATGGGTTCATAGTGCCAATCCTGTTGCTGCGACCACAAAAGCTAACGATCTTGTTCGTATGGCTGTGGCAAAAGTAACGTTCAGTAGCGCTTTACAGTCTGTGTCTGTTCCCATTACTCAAAAAGGACTGGTGATAGGAGCTGGAATTTCTGGAATGACCGCCGCTCTAAATATTGCAGAACAGGGCTTTGCAGTTCATCTGGTTGAGAGAACAGATACCCTTGGTGGTAATGCTTTAAACCTGAAACAAACCTGGTCAGGAGAGCATATCCCCACCGCAGTTAGTAGGTTGATTGAACAGGTCACCAACAACGACAAAATTACTATTCATAGTAATTCTCAAGTCACAAAAGTGGAAGGATTTGTCGGAAATTTTAAATCCACAGTTGTTGATGAAAAAGGAGTACGTACTGTTATAGAACACGGTGCAGGCATTGTGGCCACCGGTGCAGAAGCGTATGTACCAACGGAATACAATTATGAATCCATCACTTCTGTGATCACTGCCATTCAGTTTGATAAACTGTATGAACTCGGTGAAATGCATGTGAGAAGTGCTAATAACTTTGTCTTTATTCAATGTGTAGGCTCTCGTGAAAAAGACAATATGTATTGTTCTAAGGTGTGCTGTACTCATTCTGTTCAGTCGGCAATTGCCTTGAAAAAAGAGCATCCACAGCGTAATATTTATATTCTCTATAGGGATATGCGCACTTATGGTCAGCGAGAATCGTTATACCGGGAAGCAAGAAAACTTGGCGTAATATTTATTAATTACGAGTTGCATGGAAAACCCACAGTTACGGAAAATGGATCTTCAATAGATGTGGAAGTGTGGGATCATGTTCTACATAGACCATTGAAAATTCAGGCAGATCTTGTCATTCTTGCCACTGCTATTCGTCCTTTAGAGGATGCCTCAGATCTTGGTAAGTTGTATAAAGTACCACTTGATGGCGATGGGTTTTTTCAGGAAGCACATGCCAAACTTAGACCTGTGGATTTCTCAACAGATGGAATGTTTGTTGCCGGAATGGCGCATTACCCTAAACCCATCGAAGAATCTGTTGCTCAGGCGCTTGCCGCATCAGCACGAACTGTCACTCTGCTTGCAAAACAGGAAATTGCACTGGACGCTATTAAGGCAACGGTGGATAAGGAATTTTGTGATGGATGTGCGCTTTGCGTTGATGTGTGTCCTTATCATGCAATTACTCTTGTGGATGTTGACAGTATGAATGGTTCCGGTGAAGAGAAAATTGTCACTGTGAACAAGGCTCAATGTAAAGGTTGTGGTCTGTGTCAGGGGACATGTCCCAAACGTGGTATATCTGTTGACGGATTTACGATGAAGCAAATCAATGCACAGATTACAGCTGCGCTGGCAGCATGAAAAACCCACGATATAATGCTACCCTTATCTAAAAGGAGTTACTCACTATGAGTTTTGAACCTAAAATTATTGCATTCTGCTGCAACTGGTGTTCATACGCCGCAGCCGATCTTGCAGGAACAGCGAGAATGCAGTATCCCCATAATGTGCGAATAGTACGGGTTATGTGCTCTGGCATGGTGCATCCTGAATTTATAATGGATGCCTTGTCGCAGGGAGCCGATGGTGTGATGATACTTGGCTGACACCTCGGTGAATGTCATTACCTGGATGGTAATCAAAAAGCACTTGATCGTTACGATATGATAAAAGAATTATTTGAAGATTTTGGCTACGACTCCCAACGGGTTAGTTTAAACTGGGTGTCATCAGCGGAGCCGGATAAATTTGTTGAGGCGGTCACTGAAATGACTGCCCTCATGAAAAAATTAGGGCCGATAAACGGCGAACAGGCCGATGTGGCATAAGAGGAGTGAGATATGGGAGTAACTACTGCCATGGAGTGGTTGGGATCCTGTTCAGGATGTGAAATTGCAATCCTGAATATTGGTGAAGATCTCATTCCAATTATTACTGAAGCACTGGACATTGTTCATGCACCCGTCTTAATGGATCATAAATATTTTGGTCAATGTGGTGAAGGGGTAACTCTTACAATTCCAGAAGCTGTTGTTGGTATTGTAACAGGAGGTGTGAGTAATCATGAACACCTTGAAGTGCTGGAGGAGATGCGTAACAAATGTGAAGTGCTGATAGCACTAGGCAGTTGTGCAACGCACGGTGG
>JAOZTO010000066.1:0-2001 GCA_029942265.1 Desulfocapsa sp. | reverse complement strand
TTTCTTGAAAATGCCGACTTTGAACCTGGGGCACCAATTGATGAAATGCGTTGTCTGTTGGAGCAGGGATATATGTGTATGGGGCCGGTTACTGCTGCTGGGTGCGCCAAACGAGGTGCCCCGAGTTGCATTAGTGCCAGAGTTCCCTGCCGTGGTTGTTTTGGGCCGGTTCGTAAGGATGGAAATCAGTTACTTGATATGATGAATGCTTTAGCAAGCAATGGCATTGACTATAAGACGGTTATTGATCGTCGTTCATTATTACGGTTTTCTGGAGCGCATGGACGGTTGCGTCCAATAAAAAAGCCAGTTGTAGGGGAGGGAAAATAAAATGGGAAAAGTATTAAATATTGCACCGGTTTCCCGCATTGAAGGACATGCTAAAATCGCTATCCATCTGGATGATGATGGCAATGTGGAGGATACATTTCTCCATATTCAGTCTCTTCGCGGGTTTGAAAAGTTTATTGAAGGAAGACCAGCAGAAGAAGTTCCTCGTATTGTAAATCGGATCTGTGGGATTTGTCCATGGATGCATCACCTCGCTTCAAACAAGGCAGTGGATGCCGCTTTTGGTGTAACACCAACTGCAACTGGATATAAGCTACGAGAGATGTGTCAGGTAATGGCACATATTAATGACAAAATACTACATTTCTTTTTTCTGGCGGCACCTGATTTTGTACTAGGTCCTGATGCTGATTATTCTGTGCGTAATGTTATGGGGGTTGTGAAGGCCGCCCCTGAACTTGCAACTCAGGTGGTGAAGATGCGTCAGCTCGGTCAGATGATGCTCGATAAATTTGCAGGAAAAGCAATTCATCCAGTTGCCGGTGTGGTTGGTGGTTTTGCCAAACCGATGGTGGAATCTGAACGTCAGGAACTGCTAGAAGGGACACGAACACTACTCGATTTTTCCTGTTTTGCATTAGACTTTGGTATCAATAATGTCTTTGCAAAATATATGGATGTTATCAGTGAGCTTGGTGTTATTAATACTGGGTTTCTTGGAACGGTTGATCGTGAAGATGGCTCACTGCGACTTTATGATGGCATACAGCGACTCATGAAAAGTGACGGGTCATATGTTGATTTTGAAGGAGACGAGTATGCCAATTATATAGGAGAGCATGTTGAACCGTGGGGCTATTCAAAAATGCCTTATGCGAAATCCTGGGATGAAGGGTTTGATATGACCCTTGCAGCACCTAAAGGGATTTACCGGGCAAACACTCTTGCACGAATCAATGTGTGTGATAAGATCTCTACTCCCAAAGCTCAGGCTGCACTTGAAGCGTTTAGAAGCTCCTTTGGACGACCTGCACAGCAGACACTTTTATACCATTATGCACGGTTGATTGAAATGGTATATGCATGCGAACGGACAATTGAATTACTCGAATGGGAAGGCATTACAGATCCCAATGTACGGGCAAAGGCAGAGCCAAAGGCAGGACGAGGTGTGGGAATTGTTGAAGCACCACGAGGAACACTTATCCATGATTATACTACAGATGACAACGGTTGTATAACCAGTGCAAATCTTATAGTTGGAACTACCCACAATATCGCTCCGATGAATATGAGCGTAAAACAGGCCGCCACAACGCTTATAAAAGATGGGGTGTATAACGAAGGTTTGCTGAATCAGGTGGAAATGGCCGTTAGAGCGTATGACCCCTGAATGTCTTGTGCAACCCACCGCCTGGATGGCGGTGTCCCCATAGCTTTAAGTATTATTGATACCAAAGGTAAAGAGATAGATAGGATAACCAATTAATTGTAAAAACTGGAGGCTGCTATGTCAAAAAGTGATAGAATTCAGGTACGTGCTGCAAATCCCAGTGGTGCCTGCGGCAAACTTGACCACATGACTGTGGAAGAGTTGAAAGCCAGATCTGTTGGTACCGAGTTTGATGGAACATGCCCGGCTTGTGGGCAATTCCACCTTACTCGTGCTGAAATTGACAAAATTGAACAGAGGAAAATTTCTGAATCAGA
>JAOZTO010000065.1 GCA_029942265.1 Desulfocapsa sp. | reverse complement strand
ATATCAGCAGGGCGTTGATCAAGTTCCCGGCCAATGCGCCAGGCATCAATCACTGCAAACAGCCAGCAGCAGAACAGTATTAAAAAAGAAATTTTAAGAAAAACAGATGAGGCAACTGTGGCGGCTTCGGCCACAATGGAAGTAACTTTTCCCACATTTGCCGTCCCACCCTGTGCGACAAAATCCTGCAATAGTACTACTGACTGACGCACCAAAGCAATGATGCACAGTATTCCACCCACAAAGGCAATAGCAAACAGTATGGCACCTCGTCTATACCTTGCCAGAATGATTTGCCCAGCACCTGGAAATATAAACGCAGAAAAAAGTACTCCTTTGATCTTATTGCTCATAATAATAATCCCTTGAAAACAAAATTACATTTTATTGCATATTGTACAACCCTTCATACACCCCGTTTTGTACTTGTACAAGCTGATCGTGAGTGCCCTCTTCGACCAGCTGTCCATTCAACATTACGATAATTCGATCAGCATTCTTAATAGTCGAAAGACGATGAGCAATAACAATTGTCGTTCGATTTTTCATTAGATTTTCAAGGGCTTTTTGTACTTTTCGTTCAGAATCAGTATCCAAAGCTGATGTAGCTTCATCCAACACAAGTATTGGAGCATCTTTAAGAATTGCCCTTGCTATGGAAATACGCTGTCGCTGTCCCCCTGAAAGACGAGCACCAGACTCACCGATAACTGTATCAAATCCCTGTGGTAACTCTTCTATAAATTCTAGTGCAAAGGCAGCATCTGCTGCCAGTCTAATATCCTCGTCACTACAGTCCAAACTGCCATATGCAATATTATCACGAACAGACTCATTAAATAAAATTGTCTGTTGGGTAACTAGTGCCATCTGACTTCGCAATGAATGAAGAGTAACATCACACACATTTTTTCCATCAAACAGTACGGCTCCTGAATTCACATCATGGAATCGTGGTAACAAATTTGTAAGGGTAGTCTTTCCACCGCCGGAAGGCCCGACTACAGCAAGAATCTCACCACATTTTACTTTCAAATTGACATTACGCAAAACAGGTTCATCTGTTTCATAAGCAAAGCATACATCACGAAATTCCAGAGATTCATGAAAGGGAGATAATGTAATCGCATCCGATTTTTCTTTAATATCTGGTTCAATATCCAATAAATTAAAAATTCGAGTTGCTGCAGCCAGTCCAGATTGGATAGTTGAATTTATTTTGCTCACTCCCTTAACAGGTTCATAGAGCATTATTAGTGCAGTAAGAAAGGACATAAATGCCCCTATGGTTGAAGAACCATCGAGTACCTGCCTGCCTCCGAACCATATAATCAGGGCAATTCCCACACCACCCATAAATTCAATAGTTGGATGTGATAAACAGCGATATTTGGTTTCCTGCATCAAAGTATTAAATAAATGCTGTATCTGCTTTGCAAATCTTTTTTCTTCCTGTTTTTCCATGCAAAATGCTTTTACAATCCTAGTCCCACTAATCGTTTCATGAAGAATATTGGTTGCTTCACCTATACTCTGTTGAAAATTCGTCGAAACCCGTCGAAATTTCTTACCAAAAACTATGATTGGTATTGCAGCCATTGGAAGGAAAATCAGCGACACGGAAGCTAGGCGCCAATCCATAACAAAAATTACTCCAAGCAGACCAATAACTGAAAAGAAATCTCGCAGGATACGAATCAGTGCATGGGACACTGCACCCTGTAATAAATTAACATCATTAATTATCCTAGAGATAAGCTCGCCTGTTGGATTATGATGAAAAAATGCAAGTGACAGGCGGTTTAAATGAGCATAAATTTGATTACGAAGATCTCGAATAACGCACTGCCCAACCCATTCAAGCATATAGGAGTACATAAAATAAAAAACACCCTTAACAAGAAATATTGCAAGTAATGCTAAGGGAAGAATATTTAATAAAAATTTATCTTTATTAATAAATATCTCATCCAGTAATGGCTTAACCATATACGCCTGAGCGGCATTAAATCCTGCTACAAAAATCATCCCAAACATTGCAATAAACAGCTTGGATCTATAGGGTGAAAGAACTTCATAGAGTCTTGCTATGATTTTTTTATTGCTCATTGCCATCTACCTTTTTTCTTTTTGGCAGAGCAGAAACTATAGAATTCGGTACCACAACCCCATACTCTTTATAAATACCAATAATATTTTCAAGCATCTTTTTCAGCCCATATTTTCCTGCAATGGCCTTTCGTTGAGCTGCTATCATTTTCTGATCTCGATCTAAATGGCCCGACAATTCGATAAGACCATTATGCGCCGCATCAACATCACCGTATGAAATGTCTCGGTAGGTGTGAACGTATTTTAATGGTTCCATTATAGATGTGGCTCGACAGGTTAAAAGTGGCATACCATAAAGCAATCCTTGAATAAATGATTGCGAAATGCCTTCTGTCTGAAATGATGAAAAAAATACAATGTCGATTGCTGAAAAATAATGCTCAGGATCTTCCTGGTGGCCGGTAAGAATAAATCGATCTGCAACACCAGCATTAGAAATTTCCTGTTCCAACAACGAACGCCCATTGCCATCACCTACAATAATAAATTTATAGTTATCAGGCATGGTGGCAGCGGTCTTCACAATAAATTCATGTCCCTTATAATCACGAAAGAATCCTACATTACCAACAAGGACATCTGTCTCTTTAACCTGATAATAGTTGCGGATTTTCTGGCGATCAGTTTCAGAAAACACAAATCGTTCTTCATCAATGCCAGTTGACTGTACCCGTATTTTATCTTCTTTCACCTTTTGTTTGATAAGTTGTTCACCGATAGATTCACTACATACAAAAACTATATCAAAAAAAATATTGTAGCTAAGAGGAGAAGAAATAGAGGCCAGTACATGTCTGGTTTTTATAATTAAAGGTACTCGGCAGATTTTTGCAACACAACCGGCCATCCAAGAATCTTCTGAAGAATGAGTGTTCACCACAGCAGGTTGTAATTTTCGGATCAGCCGAAATAGATCACGCCACGCAGCAAGGCTGAACTTAGAAGAAAAATCGATAAGATGGACATCTATGCCTTCGTCCTGACAACGACGGGCTAATTCCGAATCATCACGTATAATCATAGCCACGCGAAAACCCAGTTTTTTCATCTCTCGTAATTCTGTGAGAGTTCGTATTTCCTGTCCACCCCACGAACGAGACCAGTCGGTGTGAACAATTAGAGGTGCAAGGGTCATTCAAAGCCTGATTGTATAATTAACATAATGATGATGGATTCGTAAAAACTCTCCACCTGCTTCGTTGTGGTAAATTGCTTATCCAGCAAACCAAGATTATTTACTCTTCATCCAAATACAATGGTGGAGAATCTGGCACCCTCCAATCACTTTGCAACTCCACAAGTTTTGCATATTTGTAGAATGTACCCTGAAAATTTCCGATGGCAATCACAACTCCAGGCCATCCATCAAGCACACCTTTTTTTAGGATATACATATGAAAAAAAGACCAGAAACCATGTGTTAGTGCTGATAACATTGTAGCACTGCGACCACGTAACTTCAGTTTTTCAGCCCCAAGAGATGAATATTTATTGGCCTTATGGGCAACTTCCCTCAGATTTTTGTATGGAAATTGCCAAATTACTTCCTTTAAATACCCAGGTTCTTTGTCTGAAACGATAGTATATTCTTCATGAACAGGGTCGTCATTTTTAAACTCAAGAATCCCCTTTTTAAAAAGCTGTGGCTGGCGATAATCTGGAAAAAAACCAGAATGTTTTATCCAACGACCCATAAAAAAATTACGTCGGGGTATATAATATGCATCTGCCTGTTCAGGTAACTCAATGGTTGCAAGAATTTCATCTCTTGAAGCTGGTGTACAACGTTCATCTGCATCAAGAGAAAAAATCCAGTCATGCGTACAAGCTGCTATAGCTCTGTTGCGCAAATCACCAAACCCTTTAAAATCAACTTGGATTACAGTGGCACCCATTCTTTCAGCTATAAGTGCAGTATCATCTTCACTATGTGAATCGGCAAGAATGATTTCATCAGCCCAAAGCACGGAATTAATCGCCGCCTCTATTTTTTCCGCTTCATTATAGGCGATTATATAAGCCGATATGTGTTGTGTTTTCATATAAACACCTGTGGATATATTTTCAGCAGTGAAATATCTGTTAAAAGATTCCCTACTTACTTTGTTGTTGCCTCTAATGGAAAATTGCCTTAGACTATACTGTTTTTGATCTTTTTTAGCACCATTACAGTTTTTTCCTCAGTCAATATCCATATATCGAGGCAACAGTCGTCAGTTACAATGAAGATATCACTCATCATTACCACATTCAACTGGAAAGAAGCGCTGGAATTATCCATACGTTCAGTTTTCAATCAGACCCACCTTCCCACTGAAATACTGATTGCTGATGACGGTTCCGACGATAACACAAGACACCTTATTGAGTTACTACAAAAAAAAAGCCCGATCCCTCTTGTGCATTCATGGCAGCAAAATAAAGGTTTCCGTCTTTCTCGTAGTCGTAACAAAGCATTAAATATTGCCCAAGGTGACTATATTATTCTTATTGATGGTGATATTGTAATTGAAGAGAACTTTATTGCTGACCATTTTAATGTTGCCCGGAAAGGCTTCTTTGTGCAAGGTTCTCGGGTATTAATAAATCATGATTCCACAAAACGAGCGCTAGAGCAAAAAGAACTTTGCACTTGTTTTAGTGATCCTGGTGTAGAAAACAGAAAAAATTGTATTCGCTCACCTCTGCTCTCAAAACTTTTCAGCTTCTCCAGCAAACGACTCCCTGGTATTAAAACATGTAATTTTGCATTCTGGCATGAAGATGCTAAGAGTATCAATGGGTTTAATGAAGATTTTATCGGATGGGGCCGAGAAGATTCAGAGTTTACTGCAAGACTATTCCACAATGAGATAAAGAGACAAAACCTGAAATTTAAAGCTGTGGCCTACCACCTCTATCATGAAAAAAATTCTCGTAAGCACCTCAAGGAAAACGACAGGATTCTTGAAAACACTCTAAAAAACAAACTTATTCGCTGTGAAAATGGACTCAATCTACATTAACTATCCGTTTTCACGCCAAACCACGTAAGCATACTGATTAATAACTATTTTTGGGGTGAACGGGGAGGAGCACCAGCAAGTTTAACAATTATCTGATTTGATTTATGAAGCCGATGAGCCATGACCCTAAAAAGATGGCCTGATACATCGGGATATTTGGCTATAATCTCATCCAACTTATCTCCTGGATACCGTTTAACAGCGGATCTCCCAAGGGACACAATAGAGGCATTTCTAGCCTCACCGCAAAGTGTTGCCATTTCACCAAAATATTCTCCAGGGTCAGTTAATTCAGCAATCTTCTTTCCACCTTTTAATACCGAAAGCCCACCCCGTAACAATTTAAAAAAGTCCATATCCGTATTTCCTTCACGAATAATGACATCCCCATCTTCATAGTTTTCTATATCCGGATTCACAAGATAACTGGGAAGACTTTCTTTGTGTGCCACAGTCCTTCGTAAGGCTTCCTCTACGCTAGTAACACCTTGTCTTACCTTCTCAATGGCGGCATCACGAAGCGGAACCATACCTTCTTGAACAGCAACTTTTCGTAACTGATCTTCGGGAACCTCGGCACTAATGACCTTTGCAACTTCCTCTGTCACTTCCATCAATTCAAAAAAACCGACTCTTCCTTTATAGCCAAGGCCGTTACATTTAGGGCATCCAACAGGTCCATATGTAACGACATAATCCACTTCATCTTCTCTAAATCCCATACCAATCAAATCTTGTGGATCATGCTGTTCCGGTTTTTTACACTCCTGGCACAATCTCCGCCCCAATCGCTGCGAAAGTACCATTGTAACCGATGAAGCAAGCATAAACGATGGAATACCAATATCAATAAGACGGCCAATGGTGGCTGCACTATCGTTTGTATGGAGGGTTGAAAAAACCAAGTGGCCCGTCATAGCCGCCTTAATAGCAATTTCAGCAGTAACAATATCCCTGATCTCACCAACCATGATTATATCAGGATCCTGACGAAGAAACGCTTTTAATGCGGCCGCAAAAGTCATTCCAATATCCGCATTTACATTTACTTGATTAATGCCTTTAAAGTTAAACTCAACAGGATCTTCCGCCGTAAGAATTTTGATATCTTCAGCATTTAAGGAGTTTAGGGCAGAGTAGAGAGTAACCGTTTTTCCTGATCCGGTGGGTCCTGTAACCAGCAACAACCCCTGGGGACGTTTCAAACAGCGTTTTAGAGCATCAAACGTCTCTTGCTCAAAACCTAATTTGGTAAGATTAACATTCAAGGAAGCTTTATCAAGAATACGTAAAACTACAGATTCACCAAAAAGTGTCGGCAACGTAGAAACACGAAAATCAACAGAGCGATTGCGCCCAAGACGCATCTTAATACGACCATCCTGAGGGACACGACGTTCTGTAATGTCAAGATCAGCCAATATTTTCAGCCGAGCAGCCATGGCATTTTTAATGCTAAGTGGAAGATTCATCGATTTGAAAAGAGATCCATCTTTTCGATAACGAACCTGCATGGTTTTTTCGTAGGGTTCCACATGAATATCAGAAACACCATCCTGCACAGCTTTAACAAGGATACCATTAACCAGCTTAATAATGGGTGCATCAGTTGCGGCAAACTGATCGCTTCCGACATCCTCATCGATGGTTTCAATCTCAAATTCACCAGCCGCATCAGCAACGATAGAACCAAAGTCATCGACCTCGGTTATCGCCATATCATCGCCACTCTCTTCCCGACTACTAAAAAAACTTTCCGCTTCTTCGTCATCGATACTATAGTATTTTTGATATGCTTCAATGATATCATCTTCCATCGAAACACAGACTGAAAGATCTTTCCCAAGTTTCTCCTGAAGCTTTTCTACTGCCTCTGTATCGGTTGGCTCGGCCATGGTAACCTGTAAGGTGTTCCCGGCAACACGAAGAGGAAAAGCCATAAATTCCTTGGCCAATTCATAGGACATGAGTTCAACAGCATCTTTACTCGGTGGTTCCTTGCTAATAAGAACAGGAGTGAAATTATGTTGACGGCTCAGAAAATTGTAGACAGTGTCGTGATCGATATAGTCAAACTGACGAAGAATATTCCCCAGACGACCACCATTCTTCTTAAGTTCTTTTTTGGCTCCTTCAAGTTGATCTGGAGTTATGTAACCAGCCTTACTCAGAAGTTCTCCGACCTTAATTTTCCCGGCACCAGAGCGATCCTTCACCGTTCCTTTAAGGGAACTTCTTTTCTTTGCTGTTTTAGGTTTTACTGCCATATCATTATATTCAATAAAGTTACAGTGATGGCGTCGTTAAAATTCTCCATCTGCTTCGTCATTGGACATTTTCTTTTATTATGACGTACTTTAGTACACCGAAATAATAGAAATTTAACGCCAATTGCATATGATTTTTTTTACTTAGCCATCTCAAGTTTGCCCCTTTTACGGACTTGTCATAAACAACATTACAATATTTTTCTCTAAAAAACAAACGGGTTAAGAAAATAATATTATTTTCTTAACCCGTCACTTCACATCACATCAATTTGGGAGAAAGAGGCATTCTCGGATTGCTTCCTAAAAAACTCCCTTAACCTTTCCGGTTTTAACATCCACATCAACACGACGATACGCAGGATCAGACGCAGTACCAGGCATAAGGCTAATAGCACCAGCAACAGGAACCACAAACCCAGCGCCTTTATAAGTGAGGATATCACGAATAGGCAGAGTCCAACCTTTAGGGGTTCCCTTAAGTGCCGGATTATGAGTCAGTGACAGATGTGTTTTGACCATACACGTTCCCATATCTTTCATATCAGGATCAGTTGCCAGACGTTTTAGTTTTGCCTGAGCTTCAGGGGTATAAGACACACCATCTGCCCCATACACTTCTTTTGCAATCAAATCGATTCGTTTTTCCAGTGGATCAGAAAGATCATAAAGAAATTTGAAATCATTCGGCTCTTCACAGGCATCTATCACGGCATCTGCAAATTCCAGGGCACCATCACCACCATGTTCCCAATGACGGGACAGTGCAACACGCGCTCCAGCATCTTCACAAATACGACGAACCGCCTTAATTTCATTGTCGGTATCAGTGAAAAAAGCATTGATGCATACAACGGGATTAATACCTGCTTTCTTAACAGTTTTAATGTGGTGAAGGAGATTTTTACATCCTTCCTCAACCCACCCAACATTTTCTTTGCCATATTCTTCGGGCATTGGCTTACCGGGAACTGGAATGGGCGCTCCACCATGACATTTAAGGGCACGAATAGTTGCAACAACCACAGCACAGTTAGGTTTATTACCAGAGAAACGACACTTAAGATTCCAAAATTTTTCAAACCCAATGTCGGCACCAAAGCCTGACTCTGTGACATTGTAGTCAGCTATTTTCAATCCAACTCGATCAGCTATAACAGACGACTGACCAATTGCAATATTGGCGAATGGTCCAGCATGCACAAGTACAGGCTGCCCCTCTAAGGTTTGCATAAGATTAGGATTAATCGCCTGAACCATCCATGCGGTCATGGCACCATCGACTTCAAGATCAGCTGTGGTAATTGGCCTGTCCTGTTTGTCATAGGCAACTACTATTTTTCCGATTCGACTGCGCATATCAGCAAGATCGTTAGCAATAGCAAGAATAGCCATAATTTCAGAAGAGACAGCAATGGCAAAAGAAGACTGCATAGTCATTCCATCCATTTTCCCGCCAATACCTATGGTTATATTGCGAAGCGCCTGAGCGCAAAAATCAATGATCCAGTTAAACTCAACCTTTTTTGGGTGAATATCGAGTCGTTTCAAATTTCGTTGCGCCAACTGCTCATCAGTGTAATTACACTCATGCTGCATACGTGCAGTGAGTGCAACCATTCCAAGATTATGCGCATTCATAATGGCGTTAATATCGCCGGTGAGTCCAAGGGAAAACTCGTTAAGTGGAATACACTGTGCAAGACCACCACCTGCTGCTGAGCCTTTAATATTCATGGTAGGCCCGCCTGATGGCTGACGGATCGCACCGACAACTGATTTATTACGTTTGCCAAGTCCCTGCACAAGTCCCATGGCACAAGTGGATTTTCCTTCACCAAGAGGGGTTGGAGTTATAGCCGTTACATCAACATATTTTCCGTCAGGTTTATCGCCAAGACGATTCATGATTTTGCTAAAGTCAAGCTTACCGACATAATGTCCGTATGGAAGCACCTCTTCTTTATCAAGTCCAAGCTCCTCACCTAATTCATAGACAGTTTTCATTCTAGATTCAGCTTCAGCCGCAATTTCCCAGTCAGCATGTTTGGTTGGATCAAGAGCCATAATAATCTCCTATGGAAAAAAATTAATAATTCATATTTAATGGATTCGTAAAGACTCTCCACCTTCATCATCATTACTACAATTATCTGTAACTCTACAGTTGTACCCATCTTAGCTACAGACTTTTTACTAGTTTGTCATATTTAAGTACTATACACATTTACCACACTTAACAAAAATTAACTTTTCGCACAACTATTTATTGGAACATTGTCGAAGTTGACACAAAAAACATAAAAAAAGCTCGTATCCATCAGAAGATGGACAAGAGCTTCACACAAAAATATGGAAGAAAAAAATGTAATTATAACTGACGAAAAAATTTCAAAAAAATATGTTCAGGTTATTTAATTCCCGTTCCTAAGTTTCCTTTTGATGCGTCAGA
>JAOZTO010000064.1:7310-9878 GCA_029942265.1 Desulfocapsa sp. | reverse complement strand
TAATGTCGTTGGATTTGCAGCAATTGGCTATGACACACCAAGTTATGGTCATGCTCAACTTGATGAGACCGGTACGCCGATTTTATTAAAAAATATTGCCGCTATTGCAAAAGAATATCAAGTTCCGTATCTCGTTGATACTGGTGGCTCTATTCCTATTATTGGCGTTGATCCAAGAAATATCGATTGTGATGTTATCACTTACAGCATGGATAAGGCCGGTCGTGCACCCTGCTCTGGATTGATGATTGGAAAAGAAGAAGTTATGTCCCAAATCAGGAAAGGTATGGGGCTTGGTGGACAGCGTTATGGTGAGACATCCTCGCATGGAAAGGCAGTTTTTACTTTCAGTGATCCAGGCAGGGATACTGTTGTTGGTTTAGTTGCATACCTGAAAACTCTGCGTGATCGACCTGAGCTGGTAACTGATCCAATTGACAGATTTCACGAAATACTCGTCGAAGAATTTAAAAATCTTGAGCCTGAATGGCTTAAAGAAGAATTGATATTCACCAAAACATACCAATTTGGTGGAACTGAAATAAATTTTGAACGTACTTGGACTGATGAACGCCGTGGAATGCCTATTTACACTCTGGAAGATTTATGGGCAAACACTAATCCTGTAGTCTCAGCAATGGATGTAATGGGTATTGAGCCTTCTACTATTTATGCCGGAAAAATGTTTGTCACACCTGGCATGGGTACTTTGGATGTGGATGGCAACCTTATTGAAGAATATGCAGAAATTGCTGCGAAAAGTTTGGTCGGAGCTCTCAACATTGTTAATAAATACGCTGGATTACTTGACTGAGAGGAGGAAGTAACAACATGTATTCTTTGAGAATATTAGACACACGGCAGTTCAACTCTGTCATTGAAATGCCTGATGTCATAACATCTGTAGAGGAAGCCTATAAACTGTATTCCAGTGGTCAGGCAGGTTTATTCCCCATTATTCTTCATGAATTTGAAACTGGGAAGAATGATACTGATATTAAATCGGGGCATCTCACGGGTGCTGGAATATATGGTTTAAAACTGTTGGGATATAACAGGGATAACCCACAACGTGGTTTGCCTGCTCTTGCAGGGCTTATCACCCTGATGGATATTGAGACTCAGCAACCTTTAGGTATTGTTGATGCATCTGCCGTTACGTATATGCGTACAGGTGCCGCCGGTGCCGTAGGTGCAAAAACGTTAGCTAGAAAAAATTCCAAAAATGTTGTGTTAGTTGGCGCAGGGGTTCAGGGAAGAGCACAGCTGGAGGGCTTGTCATATGCACTTCCCAATCTGGAAGAAATTCATATTGTTGACGTCATGCAGGAAGCAGCTGACAAAATGGTTTCTGAAAAACAACCAGCATACCCTAGAATCAAACTCTTTGGCCACGGTTTTTCTGAATTGCAAGCAGTTATGAAACATGCAGATGTTATTGTTACATGTACAACTGCTCGTGAGTTTTTTATTCAAAAAGATTGGGTTCGACCAGGAACTCATATTAATGCAATTGGTGTTGATATGCCTGGTAAACAAGAATCGGAACCGTCTCTTGTTGCTTCATCGAAGGTTTTTGCCGACAGTATTGCACAGGTCGTTATCAAAGGCGAATGTCAGTGGGCAAGTGGAGATAAAACTCTTCTCCAGGAGAATATAACTGAAATTGGTGACGTGCTAAATGGCACCAAGGAAGGACGTACTGATGATGATGAAATCACACTTTTTGATTCAACTGGTATGGCCCTACAAGATCTTATCACGGCGAAGCTTGCACTAGACAAGGCTAAGGCTCAAAATATAGACACCATTGTACGAATGGCAGACTAAAAGGCTGTAGGAGACATCGTCTATTAGCCTTTAAAACTGAGGGTTTGTAAAAGAAAAACAATGTTGCGGTATCACTCAAATTCGAGCGTACTACCTGCCGTGTTATCTCTTTACAAACCCTAAGTATTTTTACGAGAATAAAAATTATGAGAAAATTATCGTTACAGGAAGTCGAAGATATTTTGGTTGGCAGTACTATTTTAGCTACAGGTGGTGGTGGTGGTTTAGATGTTGGACTAGATGCTGTAAGGCAGATTTTCGAAGAAGGCAAAGAGTTTAAGTTGTTGGCTTTTAATGAAATAAACGACAATGCTTTCTATGTCACCACAGCTCTAACAGGAGCCGTTTCTGAGGATGCCGTGCTTCCTGCTGATGTAGAACTCAAAATGCTTGGACATTCAGTAGAAGTGTTGGAAGAGTATCTGGATATTCAGTTTGAGGGAATATTGTCTACTGAATACGGTGGCGGCAGTGTTGGAGAAGGGATGGCTGTAGCTGCCATGCTGGATAAATGCTTTGTTGATTGTGATGCTGCTGGCCGAGCTGTACCAATGATGCAGCAATCATCATATAATATAAGCAATCAACCCATGTGCCCATTTTCAGTAACAACCAAATATGGTGACGCTGCAGTTGTTAGCAAAGTTTTGAACGATGAAAGAGCTGAGGCAATCGCAAGAACAATAGCAGTCTCATCTGGTAATATAGTTGCTTTATCTGATCACCCCATAAAGGGAG
>JAOZTO010000064.1:0-7210 GCA_029942265.1 Desulfocapsa sp. | reverse complement strand
ATAGCAGTCTCATCTGGTAATATAGTTGCTTTATCTGATCACCCCATAAAGGGAGAAAATTTAAAAACTGCGACAATACCGTCCGCATTAAGCTATGCAGAAACAGTAGGAAAAGCTCAGAGAAATGCAGTGGAAATGGGACAGGATCCTATAAAACGAATTATCGAAGTCGGTAAAGGGTATTTACTGTTTAAAGGAATTGTTAATGATGATTCATGGTGGGAAACTAAAGATGGCTTTACCTTTGGCAAAGTATGTATTGATGGCATAGATGAGTTTAAAAATCAAAATTTTCAGACTTGGTATCAAAATGAACATTTAGTTTCCTGGAAAAATGGAGAGGCTCATGTGACCTGCCCTGATCTGATTTGTGTAGTGAATAACAAGACAGGGTATCCAATTACCAATCCTGATTGTAACGAAGGGGATGAGATTGCAGTGCTAGGATTTAAAGCTCCCGAAATCTGGCGCCATGGAAAGGGCTTTGAGCTCTTAAATCCCCGTTACTTTAATCACGATATCGAATATCGACCAATTGAAAGTTTTTTTGATAGTAAGGTGCAGAAATGAAAATAAAAATTATTGAGCCATGGACTTCGAACAATGAAAACACAGAAGAAGATATAAAATATTTTGAAAGTTGTTTGTCCCAGAATGATCACTTTGAAATTGTATTTAACGATGATGACGGTCTTGAAACATTGGAGAGTGTTTCGGATGAAAGTTTTTTGTTACCCGGAGTCGTCAAAAATATAATCAAGGCTGAAAAAGAAGGTTTTGATGGCGTATATGTTAATTGCTCTGCTGATCCAGGTGTCTTTCAGGCAAAAGAACTAGTTCAGATACCTGTTGTGGGCCCCCTCTCAAGCTCTATTCTTTTAGCGTCATCTATTGGAAAAAAAGTAACCGTTTTAAGTAATACCAGCAACAATAGAGAATGCGAAGAATATTGGATTGAGCGCACTGGCTTAGGCCATATGGTGTCACAATTACGATTTTCCGAACTGTCAATACTTGACCTCTTGATAAACGGTGATCCGTCATATAAAACTTTTCAAGCATGTAAAGAGTCCGTAGAAAAAGACAATTGTGATGTCATTATTCTTGGCTGTACCTGTATGTTTCATATGGTTGATGAGTTACGAATAAAGCTTAAGGAAGAAAATATTAATGTGCAGATTGTAGAACCGGTAATGGCATCACTCAAAATGCTTAGAACCTTAGTTGAAATGAATCTTACAGGTTCTTTCAATGGTCGAATATCTTCACATATCAATGAAATAACAATAGGTTAAACCGCATGAGAATAAAATTTATAGAACCAGTATTGGAAACAGAGGACAATAAAAACTCTGAAGAAGATTTACAGTATTTTAAGAACTGTTTATCACCAGATGATTATCTGGAAGTGGAATTTATTGAAGAAGGCTATGAAACCCTTGAAACTGTAACTGACGAAAGCTTTATGGTTCCGGATATTATCCGAAAAATCATAAAAGCTGAAAAGGAAGGTTTTGATGGCGTATATGTGAACTGTGCTGCCGATCCTGGTGTGTTTCAGGCAAAAGAACTGGTTAACATACCAGTAGTTGGCCCCCTCGCCTGCTCAATTCTCCTCAGTGGTTTTGTAGGAAAGAACATAACAATTATGAGTGTCAGTAGCACTAACAGAGAGTGCGAAGAGTACTGGATAGAACGCACAGGGCTAAGCAGTCTCGTTTCAAATCTTAGATTTCCAGAGTTAACTATAACAGATTTCATGGATTATAATCGCTCGCTTGAAAAGACATATAGAGCATGTAAGGAAACAGCTGAGAAAGATAACTGTGATGTAATTATCCTTGGTTGTTCAACTTTTTTTAGAATGAAAGAAGAGTTAGAGGAAAAACTCAAACACGATAATATTCATGTGCAACTGGTGGAACCAATCATGGGATCACTAAAAATGCTTAAAACCCTTGTCGAAATGAATCTCACCGGTTCATTTAACGGCAGAATTGCTTCTCACATCAACGAACTATAAGTTATTGTTTTATATTTATAGCCTCCCGTACCACATACTTGCATACACGAAGTCTCTAAGACTACGTCTATGCAAGTATGACACAAATTTGTTGTTTTTTTCGGCCCCCCAAACTTATCATCTGCACTAACAAACAATCGCTGATGAGCAAAAAAATACCTTTGGAGATTTCATGCATCCCATAAGCAGTCTAACACCCAACCATTTATGGAAATGCTTCGATGATATCTGTAAGATTCCAAGGCCATCCCAAAAAGAAGAGAGGATTATTGACTACCTATTGAATTGGGCCAAAGAAAATTCCATTGAAGCCAGAAAAGACAAGATCGGCAATATTGTCATGACCAAATCGGCAACCTTGGGTTTTGAAAATTTGCAACCTGTTGTCTTGCAATCCCATATGGATATGGTGTGCGATAAAAATGATGGCGTTCAGTACGATTGCGACAATGATCCAGTTCAACCGTTGATTGAGGGTGATTGGGTTAAAGCTAAAGGTACTACTCTTGGGGCTGATAATGGCATAGGAATGGCTGCTCAACTGGCTATTTTAAAAGCTGAGGGAATACAACATGGGCCAATAGAATGTCTGTTTACCGTGGATGAAGAGTTAGGGCTTACAGGTGCTGCAGGGCTAGAAAATGCTTTTATTGAAAGCAAGATACTCCTTAATCTTGACTCAGAAGATGAGGGAGAGATTTTTATAGGATGTGCTGGTGGAATCGATACCTCTGCAATTTTTGCATATACACCGGTGAATTTGCCTGATTCCCATATTGCCTATAGGCTCGACATTAAAGGATTACAGGGAGGACATTCCGGGGACGATATTCATAGGGGATTAGGAAATTCCAATAAAATTTTAAACTCGATTTTATGGTATGCCTCTCAACAGTATGACCTTGGAATCTCACTATTTGAAGGAGGCGGACATTGCTATTCAATCCCAAGAGAAGCCTATGCTATCGTTACTATTCCATTAGATAACAAAGGAGAGTTTGAACGTACACTGCAAAAAAAGATTGAAACCATTACAGACGAATTTGCCCATTCTGAACCATATCTATCATTAAGTTACGAACAGACATCCAAACCTCAATATCTCATTGATATTCATACTCAAGAAAAATTCCTAGAAGCCATTCGCATGTGTCCCCATGGTGTTTTTGCCATGAGTAAGGAGGTTACTGATTTGGTTGAAACCTCAAGTAATCTAGCATCAGTTAAGTTTTTGGATAATTACAAGATAGAAATTGCAACTAGTCAACGTAGTTCAGTGGACTCATCAATAGGTACTATGGCAAAAAAAGTTGCCGATGTCTTTGAACTCGCAAATTTCAAAGTCAAACATTCTGGAGCCTATCCTGGTTGGTCGCCAAATTTTAGCTCTACAATTCTTGATATTGCAATATCCTCATATGAACAACTCTATGGCTATAAACCCGCTGTTAAAGCAGTTCATGCAGGATTGGAATGTGGATTATTTTTAGAAAAGTACCCTGAACTAGATATGATTTCATTTGGCCCGACAATACGAGGGGCTCATTCTCCAGATGAAAAAGTTTTTATCCCCTCTGTCCTAAAATGGTGGAACCATTTGCTCCATATACTAGTGAAAGTTCCGGTTAGAGAATAAAATCACACGTACCTCGTGTGTTCGAAACACAAGACCACCTAACAAGTGTGGAAGTCACCGGTTCATACAGACCTTAACGTCTCACTTGTTGACTTTCTCCTTCTCACTTTAGAACTTTCAAACCATGACGATCCGTTCCTTTTATATAGTATAATAACGGTGTTAGATGTTTTTATTCTCAGAACAACACATTGATAGTTCACAACAAAACAATAGGATTGTGACCACAATATTTGTGTATTATTAAAATATGACACTGTCGAAATTAATCATTAGGAGGAAAAAATGAAAAGAAAAATTATACCAATCATTAAAGGTATAACATCTTTAATGGCAGTCATTGTTGTATCAGGATTAATGGTCGTTTTTTGTGGGACAATCGCCAATGCTGGAGCCCCGAAAGTCGCTATGTTTATCCAGGATACTGAGCCTATTTTGGATTGGGGTCCCAGTGTTGAATCCGGTTCTGGCAAGTTAGTCTTAAATTCTGTTTATGAAACACTCCATGAAAAATTTTGATGAGTTAAGATAATCCATGGCATGGTGCACAAGCAGTTATGCTTTTCACACCGTGCATAGGTAAAGTGATCAAATGCGAATTTTTATTGTTAAGAGATTGCTACTGGGAATTTTGGTACTGTTTGGAGTGATAACAGTTACTTTTGTATTAGTTCGAATAATTCCTTCTGACCCGGCTGCACAGTGGGTCGGACCTCGTGCAACAGTGGCACAAATTGAAGCGGCTCGTATGGAACTCGGTTTGAATGATTCAGTTTTTGTTCAATATGCTGATTTTATTTCCGATTTGATGCGAGGAGATTTGGGTAAATCTATCCGAACGCATCAACCAGTAATGAAGGAATTAAAAACGTTTCTACCTGCTACCTTAGAACTTGTTTGGATATCGACTTTTTTCGGGGTATTTATTGGCCTTTACTTAGGTGTTCTGTCTGCTCAGCGAAAAGACCAGTGGGTTGATCACCTTTGTCGATTTTTCTCTGTAGCCACTGTCTCAATCCCCTCTTTCTGGGTAGGACTGTTACTGCAATCTGTATTCTATGGTCATTTTGATATATTACCACTGGGTGAGAGACTTAGCATGAATGTCAAACTGTTCAATGAAATACCCGATATTACAGGAATGTTATTATTTGACAGTTTGATAACCGGTAACACTGTCGTATTTTTTGATGCATTAAAGCATCTTATTCTTCCCGGATTTGTGATGGCGTTATTTCCAATCGGACTTGTTGCACGAATGACACGTTCAGCGTTACTCGAAATTCTGAATGAAGACTATATTGTTGCTGCCAGATCATATGGATTGCCAGAGCGAATTATTATGTGGTCTTATGCTTTAAAGAATTCTCTTGGGCCCACAGCAACAGTGGTAACACTTGCTATCGGATTTACCCTAGTGAATACCTTTCTGGTTGAATCAATTTTTAGCTGGCCTGGAATTGGTAACTACATAGCATCAGCCATTGTTTCTCTGGACTATCCTGCCATTATGGGTGTTACCATCTTTTCGGCCGTCAGCTATGTATTCCTTAATCTGGTAGCAGATCTTGTTATTGCACTGGATCCAAGAGTTAGAATTTAAAGGAGACAACCCCATGATGCCTCATATTATATCTTGGAATGCTATTGTACCTCGAATAAAAGAATTTAGAGAAACTCTATTTCTGTTAAATAAAAACAAACTAACAAAAGCTGCTATTATATCACTATATATACTGGTTTTTGTAGCAATTTTCTCCCCATGGATTGCACCTCACCCAACGCATATTCTGTTGGACACCAATCCTGAGAATAAACTTCTTGCTCCATCTGCTGAATATTTTTTTGGGACCGATGAGCTTGGTCGGGATATCTTCAGCAGAGTTTTATACGGCACCAGAATTTCATTACAAACCGGCTTTCTAGCAGTAGGGATTTCACTCTTAATTGGAGTGCCATTAGGTGCTATAGCCGGAGCATCATCTGGATGGATTGATGAAGTTATTATGCGAATTACAGATGTCTTTTTAAGTTTTCCGGGATTACTTCTGGCCATATGTATTGCGGCAATTTTAGGACCTAGTCTACAAAATGCCATGTTTGCGATTGCTGTGTCTTGGTGGCCCTGGTATACGAGGATCGTGAGAGGGCAAGCCATTTCCCTACGGGAACGCCAATTTGTTAAAGCTGCTAGAGCCATTGGTACACCACATTTCAAAATCATATTCAGCCATATTATTCCCAATTGTATTGCTCCTGTTGTGGTACAGGCTTCAATGGATATTGGCGGAGTTATTCTGACTATTGCTGCTCTCAGTTTTCTAGGCTTAGGGGCTCAGCCGCCAACTCCAGAATGGGGATTGATGGTTAGTACCAGTCGAACATATTTTCTTTCGGCATGGTGGTACAGCTTTTTTCCGGGAATGGCTATTTTAATTACAGTTTTGTTATTTAATCTTTTGGGAGATGGGCTTAGAGAAGTATTAGACCCTAAAACAAGAAAAAAATAGATTGTCAGCTTAGGTATTTTTAATGGAAAATTATTTTGAGATTAAAAATCTACAGGTAAACTACCGAACCTACGAGGGTGAAAAATCCGTCCTCAATATAGAACGTATTGTTCTGGAAAAAGGTAAAACTTTTGGTTTGGTTGGTGAAAGTGGCGCCGGAAAATCAATACTGGCACAGACGATTCTTGGTGTTTTACCCAGACCTCCTGGGGTAATCAAGGGTGGTAGTATTTTTTTTAACGGTGAAGATCTGCTATTAAAGTCAGAAAAAAACATGAGAAAGATTCGTGGCAAAAAAATAGCCATGATTTTCCAGGATCCGATGTCGACACTCAACCCTGTCTTTACTGTGGGAACACAGATTGTACGAGTTATCCGGCAAAATCAAGGAGTCAATAAAAAAGAAGCCATTAAAAGAGCAATTGAAAAAATTGAATTGGTTAAAATACCTGATGCTGAAGGCATTATGGATGCCTATCCTCATGAACTAAGTGGAGGCCAGCGACAGCGTATTATTATTGCCATGGCTCTTTCCTGTGATGCTGAACTGTTGATAGCCGATGAACCTACACGAAATTTGGATGTTACAATTCAGGCAGGAATTTTGAAGCTTCTCTCTAAGCTACAAAAAGAGCTTCATGTTACCGTGCTTTTTATTGCTAATAATCTTGGTCTTGTATCTGCAACATGCGATAATCTGGCAATGCTTCACGATGGGAAAATCATCGAAATGGGAACAACAAATGAGGTTTTGTACAATCCTCAACATCCCTACACCAGAGCTTTCATAGAAGCAATGCCAAAAGACAGAGAGCACGATTGCCACCTTAAAAGAATCTTTGCTAACAGCAACCCTAAAGAACAGTTTTCCGGCTGCCAAAATGTTAGCCTCTGTCTAGAAAAAGAAGATAAATGCAACCTAAGTGTTCCCGTTTTAAAGCTTTATTCTGGAACACATTATGTTGCGTGTCACATGGCTTGATCGTAAGCGCTCCATGAACACCACCCTGCACGATCTCGAAGTACCCGATATACCAATAT
>JAOZTO010000063.1 GCA_029942265.1 Desulfocapsa sp. | reverse complement strand
ATATATTCAGAGAGAACCACAGGGAGGCTCAGCGTTGCATTTTGATCCCCCTTGCTGGTGTGTATTAAGGCTGATGGACGAATGCCAACAGTTACGTCCTTGGATTGTCTGTCTTTCAATCTGAATTTTACAGATTCAGGTAACGGAAGAGTGTAGCCATCACCAGTTACAGAAAATGTTCCATTTGAATCAGAAAATGAACCATCAAAAAAGTTCATAGGTGGCGAGCCGAGGAATCCGGCGACAAACTTATTTTTGGGTTTCTTGTATAACTCTTCCGCTGATCCCTGTTGCTGAATAATTCCATCATGCATGACAACTATTCGATCACCTAGAGTCATAGCCTCGACCTGATCATGGGTAACGTATATCATGTTTTTTTCCAGGCTTCTTCGCATAAGAGCAAGTTCTGCCCGCATTTGTGTACGGAGTTTAGCGTCGAGGTTGGAGAGTGGTTCGTCAAAAAGAAAAGTACTTGCATCACGAACCAGGGCACGTCCCATGGCAACACGTTGCCGTTGGCCACCGGAAAGTTGTGCCGGCTTTCGTGATAAAAGTTGTTCGATACCCAGCATTTCAGCAACTTTTTTCACTCTGCTTTTGATGTCAGCTTTTGGGTAGCGCGCCAGTCGAAGGGCAAGAGACATATTGCGTGCGACATCCATATGAGGATAGAGCGCATAGTCCTGAAAGACCATGGCGATGTCACGATCTTTGGGTTCGAGACGATTGACAAGCTTTCCGTCGATGAATATTTCACCGGAGCTAATGGATTCCAGCCCGGCAATCATTCGTAAAATTGTTGATTTTCCACAACCAGATGGGCCAACCAGTACAGTGAACTCATTATTCTCCATGGTGAGGCTAATGTCTTTGATGACAGTAACCTTCCCATAGCTTTTTGTTAGACTATCCAAGACAATTTCAGGCACGTTCTTGTCCTCGGGTTGAATGGATCACAAAGTTCATAGGTACCACTGTTGAAGAGGATACCCCACTCACAGAAAGTAATATGTGATAACATATCACATGCTAGGTGACCATGCAAATATTATTTTTAAAGTAAGCGTCCCTGAAACACTTACAGGGACAGGAGTTTGATAAAGCAAGGTGCGGTTAATTGGACGCTTACTTTTTAAATGTGCAACCAAGGGATATTTGAAAAATAACCGATGAATAGTAAAAAATATCTTGACAGTGTTTGTTTAGTGAGACTAGTATTTAGCCATCCTAAGTAAAATTAATTTGAAAATTTGCAGCACCGAAGCAGATGGAGAGTTTTTACGACGCCATCAATTATCACATTTTGAAAATATAATCGTTATGGAAAATGAAGAAACAGTTAAGCAGGCGCGCTTTATAGCAAAGGTTGGACGGAAATTAAAAGATCATATATTTTCCATTCAGTCTGACTTGCCCGATGGACGTACATCGTGCCCGAGAACAGAACTTTCCATGGCTCAAATGCAGGTTTTGATGACTTTGCATGGTTGTGGTGAAAGCACTATCACTAATCTTGCCGAGAAACTACGGGTATCACCACCTTCGGCATCAAACATGGTTGATCGTCTTGAAGATAAGGGGCTTGTATATCGTGAGCGAAGTACAGAGGATAGAAGAAGAGTAGTTGTACGTCTCTCAAAACAGGCTACTGCCCAGGCGGTTCACGTGGAAGGAGCAGTCTTGGCAGGATTTCTTGATCTAGTAGAAAAAGTGGGTCCTGAAACAGCACAAAAGTGGTGCGAAGTACTTGAACACGTTGAGCGTATAATTGAGAAAAAATAAAAAAAGAAAAGAGTGAACACTTATGAACAAAGAACAGAATAAAAAAGGGATGGTGGCAACCATCACCATAAGAGTTGTTGCATGTCTAATAATTTTATTGGTTGGATTTGGTGGTTTCAAATTTCTAAAAGGCCGAAAAAAAGCTCCAGCCCAGGCAGCCCATGCGGAGACTGTTATTAAGGTTGAAGCTGTAGCCGCCAGTTTTATGGATATTCCTGTCCAGATAGAGGCACATGGAGAGCTTCGATCTATCCGTAATGTGGAAATTGCAGCAGAAGTTGCAGGCACTGTGGCTGAAGTAAATCCCAGGTTGCATACTGGTGAGATCATAGCACAGGGTGAGCTTCTTTTTGCCATAGATGATCAAGATTATCGTAGCGAATACGAATCCAACAAAACTCGTCTTGCCATTCTTAAACGAGATAAGGTACTTACAGCCAATGAACTTATGCGTGTTCTGACCCTTTTTGAAAAGAATAAAGTGGGAACCAGAGCAGGTGTAGAGAAAGCTGAACAGGCTGCTAATAACTCAGCTGATAGGTTGGCACAGGTTCAGCAAGCAATGACCCGTGCAAAAATTAATCTGGAACGCTGTCGCATTACTGCTCCATTTACCTGCCGGATCACGTTCAAAAAAATTGAAAAAGGACAGTACGTAGCGCCCGGAAAAATCGTACTTGGCTTGGCCGATGACTCGATCCTTGAGTTGGAAGTACCCTTAAATAGCCGTGATGCCTTTCAGTGGTTACAGTTTGTTGCTGAAAAACCAGGTACCCCCAAAATGTCAGAAGCTTGGTTTGCACATCTGAAACCGGTACAGTGCCAAGTTGTTTGGACGGAAGATTCGCAAAATAAAGCTGTTGGAGTGTTAAACAGAGTCAGTTCTTTTGACGAAAAAACACGAACCGTTAAGGTTATTATTCATCTGGATGCAAAGCAATTTGCGAAAACCAGACAATCAATGCCGCTTGTTGCCGGAATGTTTTGCCGAGTTGCAATCCCCGGGAGCATAATGACGCACGTTGTCGAACTTCCCAGATGGGCAGTTAGTTTTGAAAATACTGTCTATGTGATTCGTGATAATCGCTTGGAAACAGTTCCGGTACAGGTAGCACGAGTACAGGAAAACAAAGCATATATCAAAGAAGGATTGAAAGAGGGTGATATGGTCATCACCACTCGCCTGGTGAATCCTCTGGAACGTAGCCTTGTCCGTATTATTGGAAGTGAAGTTGCGTCTTCGGCTCCTATCGTAGGAGAGAAGTAATGAATAAGCTACTCGCATCTTTTGCAAGAAATACAGTTTTTGCAAATATACTGTTATTACTCATCTTTTTTATCGGTTTCATAGCCACATCAATGATGGTGCGGGAGAGTTTTCCTGAGTTTTCAATAGATAAAATATCCATTACAGTGCTCTATCCCGGAGCTGATCCTGAAGAAGTTGAAGAAGGAATCACACAGAAGCTTGAAGAAGCACTGGAATCCGTAGAAGGAATAGATCAGTACACCACCAAGTCAAAGGAAAATATGGCTTCTGTGGTTATAGATATCAAGGATGGATTTGAGACCTCCGATGTTCTTGATAAGGTGAGATCCCATGTGAACGCCATATCCACCATGCCCGTTGACGCAGAGAATCCAATAATTCGTGAAATCGTTAAGAAACAAGTCGTTATGCTCCTTTCATTGTCTGGTGATCTTTCTGAAAAGCAGCTTAAACAATGGGGAGATCGGATCAAAGACGAGGTGAAACTGATCCCTTTGATTTCTCAGGTGGAAGCCTACGGGACTCGTGAATATGAAATAGGCATTGAGATTTCAGAAGAAAAATTGCGCCGATACGGACTACGCTTTGATAAGGTCGCAGAAATTGTACGAAAATCAAGTGTTAATCTGACAGGTGGAACACTGCGAACCGCTGGTGAAGAGATACGCATACGAACTGTAGGACGAAAATATACCGGAGCCGAGTTGGCTGAAATTGTAGTGCTGGCACGACCTGGTGGTGAAATAATCACCCTGGATCGTATTGCTGAAATAAAAGATGGATTTACCGAAGACCCTATTTTTTCAACCATCGATGATCAGCCGGCAATGTTTGTACAAATTGCAAAAACAGAAGACGAAGATGCCATTAAAATTTCTAATGCAGTACAGGCATTTGTTGCGGAAAAAGAAAAAATCCTCCCGCCAGGAGTACATATTTCTGTTTTTTACGATACCACAGACGCACTGCGTGCCCGCATAAGTCTTCTCACTAGAAACGGTATGATAGGTTTGTGTCTTGTTTTCTTTATGTTGTGGCTATTTCTTGATTTACGCCTTTCATTCTGGGCAGGTCTTGGCATTCCGATTTCCATTGCTGGAGCCATGTTTATACTCTGGTCAATTGATGCCACTATCAATATGATTTCTCTCTTCGGCCTAATCATGGTGCTTGGTATTGTCGTTGATGATGCCATTGTAGTGGGAGAGTCTATATATGTGCACAGAAAAAGAGGGAAATCGCCACTTGATGCAGCAGTAGATGGTGTATCAGAGGTTGCTATGCCGGTATTGGCCGCTGTAACCACTACCATTGTAGCATTTATTCCTCTGTCTTACGTTGGCGGCACTATGGGGAAGTTTGTGTCAATTTTGCCCTTGGTGGTAGTTTCTTGTTTGCTTATTTCACTTATAGAATCGCTCTTATTGTTGCCAGCTCACTTGAGTCATCTCCCCGATCTTAATAAACCCAAAAAGCTCTGGGGGCCATTTGACTTGATAGAAAGGGGACGATCAGCTGTGAGCAATGGTCTTGAAACCTTTATTGAAAAACGCTATGTGCCTTTTGTTGGTGTTGTTTTAAACTGGCGTTATGTTTCCTTAGCTGTTGCTATCGCTGTTCTTATGCTCAGTGTGGGATTAGTTAAAGGTGGACTTGTAAAGTTTCAGGTTTTTCCTAAACTTGATGGATTTGTCATAACCTCCACAGTTGAATTTCCGGAAGGAACGCCTCCTGATATAACCAGTAATGCATTGGATAAAATAGCAACTTCTTTTGATACATTAGCTCAAAAGACAGAAACTCTTAGTGGCGATCCACTTGTGCGTAAACGCCTGGTTCTGGTAGGTCAGGCACTGTCAGGTGATGTGGGTTCAAGTGGGCCGCATATGGGCTCTGTGCAAATCATTCTTCTGTCTTCCGAAGAACGCGGTATACACTCCAACGATTTGCTAATTGCCTGGGAAAAGGAAGTTGGCAGTATTCCAGGTGTTAAAAGTTTGAGTTTTGAAGGGATGCAGGCAGGGCCACAGGGAGCCGAAATTGAAGTGTGGCTCCAGGGGCATGATATGGATGATTTGCTTGCCGCATCCGATATTTTGCAGGAATCACTTACTGAGTTTCAAGGAGTGTATCAGATTCAATCTGATTACGCACAGGGGAAGAATGAACTACAGTTGAATCTTAAACCAGAGGCCACAACTCTTGGATTATCGGTTCAGGATTTGGCTAGACAGATCAACGCTGGATTTTATGGCAGAGAGGCTTTTCGTCTACAGCGGGGTCGTGATGATATACGGGTGAAAGTTCGTTACACAGCAGATGAAAGGAGCCGGATATCCGATTTTAAAAATGTACATATCCGTACAGCCGATGGTCGGGAAGTTCCATTACTTTCTGTTGCTGATATAAATTTTGCACCCGGTTTTTCAACCATATCACGGACAGATGGCCTGCGGCGCATTAAGGTTACCGCAGAGGTGAATAATCGCATTGCAAATTCCGGGGAAATATTCGATCAACTTGGCCAGACTGTTTTTCGTGATTTGAAGGGTGATTATCCAGACATACACCTGTCTATGCAGGGGTCAAAGAAAAACACCCGAGAATCATTCAACTCACTGATTGTTGGTTTTCCCATTGCTATGGTTGGTATTTTTGTCATTATTGCCACTGTTTTTCGGTCATATATTCAACCTCTTATTATTTTATTTACCATTCCATTTGGTATTATTGGTGCCATTATCGGGCATTTACTTCTTGGTTATAGCCTTTCCATGATGTCCGTTTTTGGTATGGTTGCACTGTCTGGTGTGGTTATTAATGATGCCATTGTTCTGATCGAACGGGTGAATGGAAATCTGGCAGAAGGCATGAAACTGTTTGATGCAATTATTCAGGGTGGAGCACGGCGATTTCGGGCAATTTTTCTTACGTCGATCAGTACAATTGGGGGGCTTGCACCACTTATTCTGGAAACTGACATGCAGGCTAGGTTTTTGATTCCCATGGCTCTATCAGTTGCAGGTGGTGTTGCTTTTGCCACGGTACTGACTCTTGTTTTAATCCCTAGCCTACTAGTGATTTTGAATGATTTGAGAAGAATAATTAAAAAAGGGATAACTGGTGAATGGCCGACTCGTGAATCTGTTGAGCCACGAGTATTGCCAGCCAGCCACAGTTCGGGAACAACAGCAGCTAATATTACTAATAACAGAAAGAGGATACAGAATTGAATACGAAACTCAACTTCATGCTCTTGGCAGCTATTTGTGTAACTGGGGTATCCACTGCGGAGTGTAAAACCCTTGACGATGTACAGGTGCTCGATCTTGTGACTGCTCAACAGGTAGCACTTGCCGACAATCCAACCCTTGCGGCAGCTGCTGAACGTGTGGAGCAAGCTCGTTACAGAGTCAAACAGGCAGAGGCGCTCTACTATCCAAGCATTGATGCTGGGGGGACTGCTACCTCAAATCGGATGTCATTCAATAATGCAGCTATTCTTTCTACAACTGCAGGTGGTGCTGAAATTGATAGAAATAGTGAGAAGTTTAATCTGTCTTTAGGCGCATCCTGGTTGGTTTTTGATGGATTTTCCAGGAAATTTTCAAATCTTATTGCCGGCTATGGGCAAGAAGAAAGCGAACAGGCAAGACGAGATGGAATGCGTATTCTTTTGCAATCCGTTGCTGTGAGCTATTATGGAGCACAATTGGCGCAGTATAATAAAGATATTGCTGAGGCCGATTTTTCTTTTAACTCCAAACAGGCTCAAGAGGCACAAATCAGCATGACTGCTGGTGCCGGATCATTATCTGCGGTACTGAATTTCCAGGTGCAAATGAATAATGCCAGCACCAATATTTTGTTGGCTAAGCGAGATTACGATCTTGCCATGTTCGGTCTTGCCATTCTGCTTGGCCGTGAAAGTGGCCAGATGCCTGAAAGTCTGGCACTTGCCAGAATGGATATGGTGCAGGAAAGTGAATATTACGAGCTCGCCCCCGAAGAGCTATTGAACGCAGCATCCATTAACAGGCCGGATTTATTGCGTCATGAAATTGGTGTGCAGCTTGCCGATTCAACCATCGGGGCAACTGAAGCGAGTCTTTACCCTAAGCTTGCATTAAATGGAATTATTGACGGAAATCGAAGTGATAATGCTGATTTTAACGGAGATGATTTTGGCTCAACTGTTGCTCTCAATCTTTCTTATAATCTCTTCCGAGGAGGTGGTGATAAGGCACGGATAGCAGAAGCAAAGTCTTATAAACGAGAAGCTGCACGAACACTTGAGCAGCAAAAAAACAGTGTAACCAGCGATGTGAGGCGGTCAATCACCAATCTAGAACAGGCAAGGGCACAACTTCTCTTACAGCGTGCATCTGTAAAACTTGTCGAACAGACAAGGGATCTTGTGGAGGAAGGATATAAGGCAGGGCAGGAATCTCTGGCTCGGTTTAATGAAGTACAGCGGGATTTGGTTCGTACTCAGTCATATCTGGCCGTGGCATTGATTAGTTTATATACCAATCGACAGGCGTTGAAAACTGCAACTGGTGAATCGTTGATCCCGTATTTAACAGGAGCCGAATTGGAACCGGCAGTACAATAAAAACGTATGCACAGAAAAATATTTGCAATAGGCGATAGCCATTCGAGACGCTGTTTTGAAAATCATAACTATATTGCTGATTCCAGGGTACTGGCCGGTCATAATAAACTTGACGGTAAAACAGCTTTCAATCTTGCAAGACACGAGAAAAAACTTTTGAAAATCCTTGATCCTCTGCGTGACAAGGAAATACTCTTCTGTTTTGGTGAAGTGGATGTGCGCTTGCATATTAAGTATAAACATCAGCAGTTAAGTGTTCCTGTTTCAGAACTTATTGAAAACACCGCAAAACGCTATGTCTCCTATGTCCATGAATTGCGTAAAATGGGGTATCATATCCACATTTTTAATGTGGTTCCCACAGGAGATTTTATGGGGGAAGAAGCGGAGAAGTGGAAACGGGGATTGCAATATCCTTTTACGGCTTCTTTTGCAGAACGCAGTAGCTACACAGAACAGCTAAATAAGGCATATCAAAGACACTGCACCGCCTGTCAGATTCCTTTTGTTGATATTTATCAGTATCTGGTGGATAATCAGGGGAAACGAAAGGAAGAACTGGTTTTTGACTACGCTCATATCAATAATCGTTGTGCTGATCTGGTGCTGAAGCATTATTCTTTCTTTGATTCTTAAATAGTCTTCTGATACGCTTATGCCTATTCCCATAAACCAAAATCCTGAACAGCTTGCACGCAATACAATTGATCAGATGTTGATTGATGCGGGCTGGGTTGTGCAATCAAAAAAACGGGTCAATCTTGCCGCTGGTACAGGCGTTGCGGTGCGTGAATACCAAACCGATGCTGGCCCTGCCGATTATGTCCTTTTCGTGGATCGCAAGCCCGTGGGCATTATTGAAGCAAAGCGGGAGGGGGAAGGTCAGCACCTCCTCCAAGTTGCTGAACAGGCAACAAAATACGCCACCAGTAAACTTAAATATCTGAATAACGCCCCATTGCCATTTGTTTACGAAAGTACAGGAACGCTTACCCATTTTACTGATTATCGAGATCCAAAGCCCAGAGCCAGAATAGTTTTCGGCTTTCACAGGCCAGAAACCATGGCCCAGTGGCTCACCAAACCACATACCCTACGGGGCAGGCTTGCCACAACGCCAAAACTAGACACTACCGGACTACGCCCCGCCCAAATCAAGGCCATCAACAATCTTGAACATTCCTTTAAAAAGAATCGCCCCAAGGCTTTAATTCAGATGGCAACAGGGGCTGGCAAGACCTTCACCGCTGCCACCTTTATGTATCGTCTTTTGAAAAATGCCGATGCCAAACGTATCTTATTTCTGGTGGACACCAAGAATCTCGGAGAGCAGGCGGAACAGGAGTTGATGTCCTTTCAGCCGAGTGATGATAATCGCAAATTAACCGAACTCTACAATGTCCAACGGCTCACCTCCAGCTACATCGCCACAGATAGTCAGATCTGTATCTCCACCATCCAACGGATGTATGCCATCTTAAAGGGTGAGGAGCTTGACGGAAATAGCGAACAGGATAACCCCAACGAATCAAGCTGGTTGCAAAACCATGGTAAAAAAGAACCCCTGCCCGTGGTTTATTCTGCCAAGGTTCCCATTGAGCAGTTTGATTTTATTGTTATTGATGAATGCCACCGCTCCATCTACAACCTGTGGAAACAGGTGCTTGATTATTTTGATGCCTTTTTGATCGGCCTCACCGCCACCCCTGATAAACGCACCTTTGGCTTTTTCAACGAAAATGTGGTGAGCGAATACACCTATGAAGAATCAGTGCTGGATGGGGTCAATGTCCCCTATGAGGTGTACACCATTGAAACGGAAATCTCTAAAAAAGGCGAGACCATCAAGGCTGGCTGGTTTGTCGATCGGCGCGATAAGCTAACTCGCAAGAAGCGTTGGCAACAAGAGGATGAAGATACCGCCTACACTCCAAATCAGTTGGATAAAAAGGTAGTGAATCCCAGCCAAATCCGTCATATAATCAGGGAATATAAACGAGCCTTAAAACAAGAAATTTATCCCAATAGATTTACCGAGGATGGCGAGTACGAAGTACCCAAAACCCTGGTCTTTGCCAAGACCGATAGCCACGCCGATGATATCATCAAAATGATCCGTGAGGAGTTTGATGAGGGTAATGAGTTTTGCAAAAAGGTGACCTATAAGATTAGTGAAGATCCAAAGTCGGTGCTTAATCGTTTCCGTAATTCCTATTATCCCCGTATTGCCGTAACCGTGGATATGATCGCCACTGGAACCGATGTTAAACCGCTGGAAGTCTTGCTCTTTATGCGTGATGTTAAGTCCGT
>JAOZTO010000062.1 GCA_029942265.1 Desulfocapsa sp. | reverse complement strand
TGCCGCATCCGGAGCGGGTTTTTCTTGCCTGGCAGGCACATTATCTGCCTGAAGATATGAAAAGCCTGAAGGTAACACCATGGATGCAGATGTTTCAGAATGCTTATGAATGGTGTATGAAGTAGCTTTTAAGAACCGTTTTTATGAAATAGTGTGGCTTTTTTTGAGCCTGATAATAGAAAATAAACACTCAACAAAATCTGGGAGGATTGTACATGTATGTCTTGTATCTCTTTATTGCTGCTATAAGTGTTGCAACTGCTCATATTTTAATTTGGGATGCACCCATTGCCCAAACACTACTGCTCTGGCTGTTAGTTATACAAGTTGGATTGTCCGGAATATGGTCCTTTATGGGACACTATTTCAAGTCTGATATGGTCGCTGGATATATTGGTTGGCCTGCCGGAAATCCTTTTCAGAAAGAAATCGCTTTTACCAATCTTGCATTGGGAAGTTGCGGCTTACTAAGTTTCTTTTTTAGAAATGAATTTTGGTTGGCAACCATTATTTTTGTATCGGTTTTTCTGTTAGGAGCATTTTCGGTACATGTACAGAGTCAGAGGGAATCGGGCAACAAAAATCCCGGAAATGCAGGGCCGGTATTTTTTGCAGATATTGCAATTCCGTTGATTTTGTGGGGATTATATTTTGCAATGTGAGAATCAAGGTAACTATTTTTAGACACACAAGTCGTGAAGAACAGTAAGGTTATCCCTATCTTCCTGTAAATCCTTCCCCTTGTGCGTTTCAAGGGTCATAGGGTGATTTGTAAAACGAGGGTCATTGACAAGGTTACGAAATCCTTCGATTCCAATTTCACCCTGCCCGATATGCTCGTGACGATCTACCCTGCTTTCCAGACCTTTTTTTGAATCGTTGAGATGAAAAAATTTAATGCGCTCTAAGCCTACTACACGATCAAACTCTGCCATGCTTACCTGGTAGCTTTCTGTAGTGCGAATGTCATAGCCGGCAGCAAAAATATGGCAGGTATCCACGCAGACACCAATTTTTTCCTCGTAACGTGACCCTTCAATAATAGCCGCCAACTCTTCAAATCGACTCCCGAGCCCTGTTCCTTGACCTGCAGTAGTTTCAAGAAGAACCATCACCTGATTATCCGCACGTTCGAGTGCCAGATCAAGGTTTTGTATAAATCTACCAAGACCTGTTTCCACACCATCTCCACCATGTGAACCCGGATGCATCACCACCAGTGGGATATCAAGCTGTTCACAACGTTTCAATTCGTCTGCAAAGGCTGTGATAGACTTTTGAATAAGATCTGCTTTGCCCGATGCCAGATTCACAAGATAAGACGCATGTGATGCAACGGGAATTTTACCAGCTTCCTTCCAGCCCGCTGCAAAAAGCCTTTGTTCTTCCTCTGTTATCGGTGCCGGATTCCATTGACGTTGATTGCGTGTGAAGATTTGCAGGGCAGCCCCGCCAACTTCCTGTATTCTGTTAAATGCTAGATGAAGTCCTCCTGCAACAGATTCATGAGCTCCCAATAATGGCATTGAAAATTCTCCAAGGGTTGAAAGTTTGATTCTTTCAGAAAAGAATGCTATAGTAAAATAATAGATTGTTCAATACAAGGTGAAAAAATGACTCAAGCAATAGCTCAGCAATCAGTAGCTGCACCACACAATAGCAGGTTAAAGGGAAATTCTCAATCCGGTAATACCCGAACAGATGAAGCAGCTCCGCGACGAGCTGAAAAACAGGCAAATACAAGGCAGGCTGAGGCTAAGGCAAGTCAGGTGGCCAAAGAAGTTCTTGATATTAAAACCGTTACTGATAAAGCACAAGAAGACCAAGCCTCAAAACGTATTGATGTGTACGCCTAATGTTATACCAATCTTATCGGATGCTTGCTAAATAGTTACCTCCTGTTTATTCATACTCCCTGCTACTGAATTTTAAAATCTGCCCACGATAATACTGACTTCCTGCCGGATCAATACGTATTGCTTTTTCTTCTGTCTCAATTGCTTTTTCTACAAAACTATTGGCCCAATACGCAGTGGCTAATGTGTCAAGAACATGTCCGACAGGAACCTGCCTTGCGGCGCTACTTGCCATATCAAGAGCTTTCCCCGGATCTCGAATAGACCTGTTATCACTGGTTAAAAGAAGCCAAGCCAAATTGTTGAGGAGTTTGGGGTTTGACGGTTCAAGCACAAGAGCCTTCTCATAAGCAGCGATAGCCTTTTTCTCCATTTTTTTATGCTGTAGTAGATCTCCAGCTATACCCAACCATAACGCCTTATCCGGTTCCCGCATAAGTTTCTGATCAATCATAAATTCCGTGTACTTTTCCTCGTAGCCCTGCTTCCAAATTTCAGTTGGCATCAACCCTTTTCCGGAAGCGGCTAGTAACAGAACAACAACATATGCAAACAAACTGAGCCATACCTTACGATTATGTCGTTTAATCCAAGATCTGTCCTGCTCACATTTTTCAAGGTAATCTACTCGTTCCCCAATGCCAAAGTGGTGCCAGCTAGGTAAATCTCTGATATTTCCAGAAAGCACTGCTATTTTCTCAAACGCTGATATGATTGAATCACTATTGCCGATGGCTTTAAATACATAAAGATCTGCCTGACGTTCAAAATTTCTGATAAAATACCCGAATAAAAAACGAAAATAGAGCACCATGGCAATAAGAACAATAAATGCCATAATTATAGTGAGCATATTTTCAGCAGTTATCCCGGTGACACCAAGCAAAGCATAAAAACTCGAACGTGACAGAATAAAAAACGTAAATGGTTCAAGGATAAATCCAGCTAAAACTGAAAACCCTGAAATAATAAAAAGATAGAGCAGCATATGCTTCTTCTTAATATGGGCAATTTCGTGAGCCATAACAGCATCAAGTTCTTCTTGTGTTAAATTCTCAAGTAATGCCGGAGTAATAATCACATAACGCAGCCCTGGTATAATTCCCATAACTCCAGCGGTTATGACTCTTCCCTCAAACAATGGCCAGCTAAATACTTTGGCAGAAAAATTCTGCTTTTTAAAAAAATCTTGTAGGTGGTCGAGTAAGGCTCCTTCTGGAAACGGTGTACAGCCCCAAAGTCTTCGAACTATCGGTGGAAAGAAAATGAGAATAAGAAATAAAAATAGAATAAAAGAGGCATATTCACCCAACTCAGAATGAAGAAAATCCTTTACTTCAGGGAAAGGAAGCAGAGCCAGTAAATCATAAGCCAGTGACAAAAACATCCAAGGAAAAACAATGGGCAGATTAGCCTTTACGTTAGAAAGTAAAAAGGCAGGAGTTGTGTAACTGCGCCCAAAGATACTCTCATAAGCCGGCTTTGCCCGACGCCACATCAGCAGCAAAAAAATAAAAAAGAAGGCAAGACCTCCAAAAGTAACAAAGGAAGGAAATCGTTCGCCCAAAGAGAGTGGCATCAGATAATAGTGAATGTCACAACAGAAGAGAATTACAGCATAGAACAGCAATGCCAGTATGGAGAGATGTTTTTCCGCTTTAAAATATGCACCGGAACCATTTTGCCCAACCCGGGAATAGAGTAGCACGGAAATACGGTCAAAAATAAATAATATGACGGAAAAGCTAAGCAGTGCCCCAGTAAAAGGGAGGAAAAGTGCCTCACTTCCACTGGTAGTGGTAAACAAAAATATCGCAACAAGGAAAAAAATCAGGTTATTATAGATCATAAGATGTATCGATTCTGAGTTATAGGTCGGGCTTATTTCCCATCACCCCAGGAGGCTGTCCGAGAATGCCCATTCTCAGACAGCCTCTTGGCTACGGAAACCACTGTAAACATCGATTCTTCTGCAAGCCATCGTATATTCATATCCCACAGTTGCATTCCATATTCCCGATGTTTGTGGCGCTGGCTTGCCGGTCGTGGATCCTGTTGTAACAGTTCTGTGATCAAAGCATGTAGTGACCTTCCGCTCGTTTTTTCATAGCGTTTACAGGCATCTTCTGCTTCCCTGGTATAAACAACAGTAATTAGTTCATCCCCAGATTGAACAAATCCACTACTTGCCATATCAACTTTATCGCTGTACGGCACATAGGGCTTGATGTCCACTACAGGAGTTCCGTTCAGTAGGTCAAGCTCACTTATGTCAAGATACAACTTGGATTTTTCTTTTCGCATTCCCAGATATCGAACCACAGAAATACCTAAATAGTTAGGACGATGTGGTGTCCGGCTCGCAAACACTCCCACTCGTTTTTGCCCTCCAAGCCAAGGAGGACGAACCGTGGGGCGCCAACCGTCAGACATTGCTTCATGAAATACAAATTGCACCCAGATGTGTGAAAAAGAATCCAACTCTCTATACATCTCTTCACGGTCGCAAGGGGGAAGAAGCTCTATTGCGCCCCTGGCATTTTTCACAAGGCCAGGTTGCCGGGGAATACCAAACTTCTCACTATAGCAGGAATGAATCATTCCCACTGGTTTTATTGTGTATTCCAATACATTCACCCTTCACCCTTCACCCTTTACTACCCTTCACACTTACAAACATATTTTTCAAAGTTATTCCAATCACCGGCAGACCGGCTGGCTGATGTGATCATATTGCCAGAATATGGCCTGTGGATGGTCTTATTGGAGAGAATGGTGCCTTCTATTTTTATTACGATACAAAGCAGCGAAGAATGCTTCGTCACTAACTGGAGAAGCAAAGCGCAGGGAAAAGCAGATAGTAAGAGAGCCTCCTAGGAGCTTGTCCGAGAATAGGCATTTCGTTCAAAATCGAAGAATTTTCTAAAAATAAGCGCAGGCATATGTGTGATATTCCGAGCATTTTTTTTAGACAATTCTGAAGAGTTTGGGCGAAAGGTCATTCTCGGATAGCCTCCTAGCCGAATTTTTTCGCTATATAATACGTTTACGAATATAAGTAACCAGTAATTCAGCAAGAATAACCACAGCAAAGATACTCAAAAGAATCACAGATACACGATCCCAATAAAAGAGATTGAGTGCAGTATCAAGTACCATGCCGATGCCTCCGGCACCTACCAGCCCAATTACAGCAGACTCACGGACATTAATATCCCACCTGAACAGAAATATACCCCAAAATGCCGGTGCTACCTGAGGCCAATATCCTTTTAAAAAGACACTGAACCATGGTGCACCTGCGGCAGTCAGAGCTTCAACAGGCCCTGGGTTGGTTTCTTCTAATGCTTCTGCAAAGAGTTTCCCTACAAAACCAACTGATCTAAAACCAATACACACAGTTCCAGCAAGGGGGCCTGGACCAAAAATAGCCACAAATAACAGAGCCCAAACCAAAGAATTTACCGATCTGGAGGAGACAAGAATAAGTTTAGCAAGCCAGTTAAGCGGAGAAAAATGCACAATATTATTAGCCGCCATAATTCCAACAGGTACAGCCATAACAATAGCAAGCAGTGTTCCAAGGCTTGCTATATGCAGAGTTTCCAGCATAGCTTCATGGATACCCTGAGGATAGTATGCAAAATCCATGGGCCACATACGAACCAACAGGTCAGCCGCCTGAGTCGGAGCGTCATACAAAAATTCTGGTATAACCTCTACCGTACTAATTGAGAGCGACAAAGCTATGGCAAAACCAAGAAAAACGGCAAAGCGAGCCATGCGCTCACGGAAGGTAAAGCGTTCCCATTTATGTGTTGCTATGATTTCACTCATTGGAATACTTTCTTGATTTGAAGGGAAATACACTCACTGACCATAACCAGTCCAATGATGGATATAAGAATCGCTGCAAGAAAATCGTAATCAAACCGCTGAAATGCGGCAAATAGCGTTCCACCAATACCTCCGGCACCAACAATTCCAACCATAGTCGAGTTACGAAGATTCGCATCAAACTGATACGATGAAAACCCGATAAATCGGTTTTGCACCTGCGGTACAACAGCATACATAATAATGCTTATAAACGGCGCTCCTGATGCTCGAAGTGCTTCAACAGGTTTCAGGGAAATTTCCTCAATCGCCTCAGCAAATAACTTTCCAATAAAACCGATGGATGCAAATATCAGAGTCAAGATACCGGCAAGAGGACCAAAACCAACAGCTTTTACAAATAAAATGGCAAAGATGACTGGATGAAATGAACGACATAGTGCGATAAACACCCTGGCAGGCCATGTGATCCATGGTGGCATCATATTTCTGGCTGCCAAAAGACCGATGGGCAACGAAAAGACTATTCCAAATGCTGAAGCAATAACAGCAATCTCAACAGTCTCAACCAGATTACCAACCAGCAATTTCCAGCGAGAAAAATTCACAGGAACCATCTCCCCTAAAAAATCAGCACCGTTACTCAATCCGCCAATAAATCGTACCCAGGAAACATCAAGGTAGTTTGCAGCGTAGATGACATACAAAAATGCTGCGGCCCAAGCAAACCGAACCCACCAATTCACTTTGAACGGATTGCCATGCCCCACTGTTGTTTTTTCGATTATTCCAGCCAACTTGCTCCACCATAAATTTCTTTAAGGTTTTCGTTACTTAATCCAGCAGGGGAACCATCATAAACAATTCCACCATTGGCAAGTCCAATAACACGACCGGTATACCGCTTGGCAAGCTCAACATCATGAATATTGATAAGCAATGGTAAGGAATGGCTTTCTGAGAGGCCAAGCAGCAATTCCATTATCTCCACGCTGGTCTTGGGATCAAGAGATGATGTAGGTTCATCAGCAAGTAAAACATGGGGTTCCTGCATAATTGCACGAGCAATCCCCACGCGTTGTCGCTGACCGCCAGACAAACTATCTGCACGTTGATGAGCAAAATCTACCAATCCGATAGATTCAAGTAATTCAAACGCAAGGTCGATATCTTCTGTCTGATATTTTCGCATCCATGCTCGCCAAGGGGCAACGTAGCCAAGACGACCACACAAAACATTTTCCATCACCGAGAGACGTTCTACCAGATTGAATTCCTGAAAAACCATTCCTATCTTCCGGCGCGCTCTTCTCAACTCTTTTCCTGTTAGTTTAGTAATGTTTTCTCCACTAACATACACATTTCCAGAAGTTGGTGGAATCAATTTGTTGACACACCTGATAAGAGTGCTCTTCCCTGTACCCGATGCTCCGATAATAGCAACACTGCTTGTTCCTTTCACCTCAAAGCTGATACCGTTTAATATTGGCTTTCCGGGAACATATTCCTTCACCAGATTTTCAATTTTCAGGGATCTCTTGGCGTGTGTTCCAACTGGGTTGTTTTGGTCACTCATCATCTTACACAAGGCGTGGGAATAATAAAAAAAGAACAGCCAACCAATTAAACAATTTGTCGGCTATTCTCAAAAAATGCTACTTTTTTGCTATTTTTTGGCTTTCTTTTTAGCCGCTTTTGCCGCATCTTTTGCAGCCATTTTTTTCAGACCAGCCTGATTATAGGAAGTACCTGTAGAATCTGCAATATTACGAATAACTGCCCAGTCTTCCATATAAGTGATAGGATAGAAACGATCCGCTCCACCAAAAGTTTCCTTCATGGCAGGGGTAAAACGATACGCATAAAATGCATCAACAATTTTCTTTACCAGCTCTGGATTTAGGTCGCTTGCATATCCAAAAGAGGAGGTGGGGAATTTAGGGCTTGTAAAAACGATACGAAAGTCATCAGCATTAATTCTTCCAGCTGCTGCCATACGTTTAAAAACATCAGAGGCAACCGGGGCAGCATCATAATCGCCATGAGCTACGCCAAGGATAGATTGATCATGCTTGCCGGAATAAACAACGGTGTAATCTTTATCTGGAACAATACCATGTTCAGGAAAGATTGCACGAGGTGCTAGGTTACCAGAGTTTGAAGAAGCTGAGGTATGAGCAACACGTTTTCCTTTAAGATCATCAAGACTTTTGATATCACTGTCTTTCTTTGTGACAACAATCAGATTATATCCCTGAAAACCTTCTTCGTATCCTTTTACAGCGATTGGCACATATCCGGCAAGATTAACTGCAAAACCAGTGGGCCCTGTTGAAAATCCAGCAATATGCAGACGACCGGAACGCATTGCTTCAACCTCAGCAGCGTTTGATTGAACAGTGTAATAAATTACTTTTTTTCCTGTTGCTTCTGACAGATACTTCTGAAAATCGGCAAATGCATCCTTATACACGGCAGGATCTTCAACAGGTGTATAGGTAAATACAAGAGTTTTTGGATCTTTCCATTTCTTTTGATCTTTAGGGGTATCTGCTACAAGATCTTTGTTTTCATCACAAAATCGTTCATCCAGTGTACCGCGATTTGCACAGTCATCTGCGGCATAAGCGACGCTTGTCATAAAAAAACATGCCATTACTAATGCTAGAATTTTTTTCATTTTTCAACCTCTTCTGTTTAGGTGTTAAAAAGAAACTACTAAGTGATACATTATTATAAACTCGAATCTATATCGCCGTTATGTCATGTTGTACGTATTTTGGCAAGAAAAATCGCAACCATCTGGTTGACAATTCATTCAATAAAGAGTATGTTCCTTACCTAAACATAGGTTCTATAGGCGTTTTAGGATCTATATCTGCTCACTCAATACTTGTTGATTTTCCTATTCAAGTATTCCAGCACGATGGCCTTAAGTCATAACCAAAGCCAACAACAAAGCCTTTACCTGTCTATGGCAGGGTTGCGTAGTGTATTGATGAGTTTATTGATTTAATAGTATTTTCGTTCCACGAAGAAATCGGGCGAAAAGGTATTAAAGCAATGGACTCATTGATGGCTCTTGCTGTTGTCAGTTGCATTTATTTATATGAAGAGTGTTTTACTACTTGTTTCAAAACGTTGTATTGCAAGTCTGGTTACCATTTTTGTTATTTCGGTGATTATTTTTGTTGGTGTCGAGCTGTTGCCTGGCGATGTGGCAGAAACAGTCCTCGGGCAATCGGCCACACCTGAAACGGTCGAGGCGTTTCGCAAAGAACTCAAGCTGGATTTGCCCCCTCATATCCGGTACGGCACCTGGCTAAATGATTTTGTCCATGGTGATTTTGGTACTTCTCTTGCCAACGGTAGACCCGTTTCAGAATTAATTGGCTGGCGTTTTGGAAACACAATGTTTCTTGCCCTTCTTACTTCTGTTATTGCAATTCCTCTGGCAATTTTCCTTGGTATGCTTGCCGCATTCTACAAAAATACTTTCTTTGATAAGCTGATCTCCATCACAACCCTTTCATTCATATCTTTCCCAGAATTTTTTATAGCATATATTCTGATTGCTTTGTTTTCAGTTCAATTCAATATCTTTCCAAGTCTTGCTATCATAGACAAAAATATGGGGTTTGCTGCCAAAGTATATGCAGTTTTACTTCCCTCCTTAACCCTTACTTGCGTGGTAACAGCGCATATGATGCGCCAGACAAGGGCAGCTATAATCAATGTGCTGGCCAGTGCCTATATAGAAATGGCTGAGATCAAGGGGGTTAAACGATTGCGGATTATTGTTCATCACGCATTTCCTAACGCGCTTTCCCCGGTTATAAATGTCATTGCGGTCAATCTGGCGTATCTCATCGTTGGTGTTGTGATCGTGGAGGTTGTATTTGTGTACCCGGGCCTTGGACAACTTCTGGTTGATTCAGTCGCCAAGAGAGATCTTCCCGTGGTGCAGGCTTCCGGGTTGATTTTTTCAATTGTTTTTATATTTCTTAATTTGGCAGCCGATATCCTCTCCATGCTCTCTAATCCCAGATTGAGACAATCTGAAATTTAACAGGACTACAGATTTGCTAAAACTATTACGCCAGGCACCATTATCCGCACGAATCGGCATGGGGATAGTGTCTTTAAACATTCTGGTTGCCCTGTTTGCCCCATTAATTGCACCATATGAAGAAACAAGCCTGGTAGGAGATGGGTGGGAAGCTTTTTCCAGCCAGTTTTATCTTGGTACCGACCATATCGGCAGAGACCTTTTTACGCGGATGGTTTATGGCGCAAGAAACACTATTGCCCTTGCCTTCATA
>JAOZTO010000061.1 GCA_029942265.1 Desulfocapsa sp. | reverse complement strand
GAAACTGTGCTTGGCTATATTCATCGAATGCATGAGCTGATGGGTGAAAACAGAACCTACCCTCAGGTTCTCCCCAACCTCAGTCGTCTTGATTATCTTGGTGCCTTGGGTTACACCCACGCACATGTGTTAGCCGTTGAACGAGCTGCCGGAATAGAAGTTCCTGAACGGGCAGAATATATCCGAGCAATCACTGTTGAACTAAACCGCATAGCATCTCATCTCTTCTGGTTTGGTGCTTTTGTAATGGATCTTGGCGGATTTACGCCCCTTATGTACGCCATTCAGGATCGGGAGCATATCCTTGACATCCTTGAAGCAGTGACAGGATCACGTCTCACATACTGTTACTACCGTTTCGGCGGACTGTACAATGATGTTGATGATGACTTTATAGCCGCCACCAAAGCTGTCGTCCCAATGCTTCGTAAATCACTTAAAAAATATGATGCACTGGTTACCGGAAACATAATTTTCAGAAAACGTCTTGAAGATATTGGCCCTATCTCTGCTGAAATGTGCCGTAAATATGGTGCCACAGGCCCTGTCGCCAGGGGTGCCGGAATTGACTTTGATGTTCGCAAGAACGAACCCTACTCGGTATACCCTGAATTTGATTTTGATGTTCCCGTATATCACGAATGCGATTCCATGGCGCGATACAAAGTACGCATGGATGAGATGGAACAGTCTCTACGCATAATTGAACAGGGGATTGAGAAGTTGCCGGACGGGCCGATTATGCCCAAGAAAAAGCCTAAACTGATTAAACCTCCAAAAGGAGATTATTACCAGGCTGTGGAAACAGCCAGGGGAAGTTTCGGTATAAGAATTGTAAGTGATGGCACCAAAAATGCCTACCGCTTCAAACTTCGTTCCCCGACATATTCCAACATGTCGCTCTTTGATGAGGCGTGTGAGGGCATGATGATAATGGACGCTCTTGCCATGATGGGAAGCCTTGATCTAGTAATACCTGAGATTGACAGATAAGGGAGAAGCACAATGAGTTTAACAATACTAAATGCCATAATTGCAGTGGTTGCAGCCATAGCTTTTGCTGCGGTGAATGCGGCGTATCTTGTCTGGGCGGAACGTCGGGGAGCTGGTCGCATCCAACGCAGACCAGGCCCTAATGTCAACGGCCCGTTTGGCCTGTTGCAACCCCCTGCTGATGGCATCAAACTGATGGCTAAACAGCTGGTTATTCCAGGTGGTGCTGATAAAGCACTTTTTATGGTTGCACCTGTGCTTGCAATGGTTCCTGCCATTATGAGTTTTGTCACCATTCCCTTTAGCGAAAATATCGTGGCCCGCTCCATGAATATTGGAGTTTTGATGATTTTCTCCTTTGCATCCCTTGGTGCAATGGCGATTCTTCTTGCTGGATGGGGATCACGTAATAAATATGGTGTTATGGCATCTGTTCGTGCTGTATCTCAGAATATTTCTTATGAAATCCCCATGCTTATCACCGTAATAACAATTGTTATGATGACAGGCTCCATGGATCTTGAGCAACTGGTTGCAGCTCAGGCAGGAGGAATATGGAACTGGAATCTTATCCCGTCACTCTCAAGTCCTTTAATGCCCGTTTCCTTTCTTATCTTTTTTATCTGTTCACTTGCTGAAACCAACCGAGCACCATTTGATCTTGGTGAAGCCGAGAGTGAACTTGTTGCCGGGTTCCATACGGAATACGGTAGTATGGGATTTGGACTCTTCTTTATGGCAGAGTATGCAAATATCGTTATTGGTGCCAGTCTTATAACCATCCTCTTTCTTGGTGGATGGGACTGTCCTCTTGGATTGTTCCCCGGTGTCTGGTGGTTCCTGCTTAAAATTTATCTGCTTATCTTCTCCTTTATCTGGATTCGCTGGACTTTTCCACGAACAACGATTTATGGACTGCTCAATCTAAGCTGGAAAATATTAATTCCAATCTCACTTTTTAACCTGCTGCTTACAGCCGGATTACTGAAGGTATTTTAATATGGGTGCCTATTTTAGCGAAATTTTCCTTGGACTGAAATCTCTGGCCATCGGCCTTGGTATTACTTTCAGGGAATTCTTCAAACCAGTGGTGACTGTCCCCTACCCGTACAAGACTCTCAAAATGTGTGAACGCTATCGTGGTCATATTGAGTTGGTTGAAAACGAGGAAGGAACGCCAAAGTGCATAGCCTGCGGAATGTGTCAACGTGCCTGTCCATCCGGATGTATCAGCCTTGCTTCAAAATCTGTTGCGTATGAAGTTGAAGTAAAGGGAGAGATGAAAACCAAGAAGAAAAAAGTACTCACTAAGTATGATCTGAACTTCACCACCTGTTCGCTGTGTGGGCAATGTATCGAAAGCTGTAATTTTGATGCCATCGTATTTTCCAAAGAATACAATCTTGCTTCAAGCCGTAAGGAAGATTTTCATTTCGACCTTCTCAACAGATTGAAGGAGAGGAACTCATGAACCCAACTGAAGCCTCAGGTATTCTCGGTTTTATTACAGCCGATGGATTGGCAGGATATGCAGATGCAGCGGCAGGGATTGTCTTTCTGATCATGCTTGCAATCACGGTCATTGGTGGAATCATTGCCTGTAATGCAGAACGTCTGGTTCGTGCTGTAGCTGGCCTTGCCCTCTGTTTTCTCGGTGTTGCTGCCATTTATTACTACCTGAATTCACCTTTCCTGGCGATGATGCAGATGCTCATTTACATTGGAGCTGTCTGTATCACTATTGCCTTTGCCATTATGCTTGCTGCGCCTGAAGATAGTAAGAAAACAGGCCCCTCAGGAGCATTAAGTGGCCCACTTGGATTAGTCACGGCAGGTCTTGTGACCATCGGCATGATAGGACTTGCCGTAAATACAACTTTTGAAGTTTTGCCAAAAATTAATATGGGTGAAGTAAAACTAATTGGTATAAAACTTCTCACCACCTACTCCATGGTTTTTGAGCTGGTCTCCATTGTCCTGCTCATCGCCATTATTGGGTCACTGATCATAGCACGTCATGGAAGGAGTAAATAAATGTCGATTCTGTCTCTACATAACAACCTTACCACTTACCTGATCCTTGCAGCAGTCCTGTTTGGAATGGGAATATATGGGCTGGTTACTCGCAGGACACTTGTGGGAATGCTCATTGCATCTGAACTGATACTTGCCGCAGCCTCCATCAATTTCATGGCATTCAACAGATTTACAGCACCAGATCCAACGGTTGGCCAAATATTCGCCCTATTTATCATGGCCATTGCTGCGGCTGAGGCTGCCATCGGGCTCAGTATCACCATCGCCGTATATCGTAATTACAAAACAGTCGACACTGAAGATATTGTCGACCTTAAAGGTTAGGAAAGAGGAACCTCTGTCATGGAAATACAAACGGTTAGTTCCGTAAAACTTATCCTCGCTCTTCTTGTTCCACTGCTTGCCACACTCGGTGTCATGTTCACCGGGAAAAACGAGAATGTGCGTGAGGGGGTTTCATCGGCAGCATCAGTGATACTACTGCTGATTGTTGCGTCAATGATTCCAGATGTCCTGGATGGAAAAGTCCTTGAATATCATCTCTTCACCGTCTTACCCGGTCTCACCATAAAACTCCGGGCCGATGGGATGTCAATGATATTTGCCATCGTCGCTTCATCATTGTGGACAATTGCTGTGTACTATTCTCTCGGGTATATGAGAGCGCACAAGGAACATGCTCAGACACGCTTTAATGCCTGTTTTGCACTCGCCATTTTTGGTGCCATTGGTGTTGCATTTTCTGACAACCTTTTCACCATGTATCTTTTTTACGAGATTGTTTCTATCTGTACCTATCCCCTCGTTGCCCACGCACAGGATAAAGCAGGATACGATGGCGCCCGAAAATATATTATCTATCTGACAACCACAGCCAAACTCTTTCTGCTGCCCGCTTTGATTCTTATCTATGTTATCACTGGAACGCTTGACTTTCCGCATAACATTTCAGAGGGTCTTTTTACAGGAGATACTGAAAGCTGGATTGTTATCATGCTTTATATTTTCTGTATCTTCGGATTTGCAAAAAACGGTATTATGCCGTTCCATCACTGGCTGCCTGGTGCCATGGTTGCCCCAACTCCTGTTTCGGCGCTACTCCATGCGGTTGCCGTTGTGAAGGTTGGTGTGTTCTGTACAACCCGTGTTATGCTGTATGTGTTTGGTGTTGATACCATGCATGCCTTAAACCTTGGCATTCCAACTGCCTATTTTGTTGGATTTACAGTGCTTGCAGCTTCTATTATCGCACTTTCAAAAGATAACCTCAAAGAACGGCTTGCATACTCAACCATCTCCCAGCTTTCGTATATTATCCTTGGTGTGGCACTGCTTACACCGTCAGGAATTGATGGCGGTCTTATCCATATCGTCAATCATGCATTTTCCAAGATTACCCTCTTTTTCTGTGCTGGTGCAATTATGATTGCTCATCACAAAAAAGATCTTTCAGAGATGGGAGGACTTGGTAAAAGCATGCCAATTACGTTCGCCTGCTTCTTTATAGCCTCGCTTTCCATGATCGGCGCACCACCGGTTGCCGGATTTGTTACAAAATGGAATCTGCTTGTTGGTTCCATAGAGGCACATCAGATGGGAATATTGCTTATCCTGATTGCCTCCACCATGCTTAATGTCGGGTATTTTGCCCCGGTTACCTATAAGGCGTTCTTTGGAAAACGGCCTGAGGGTGAAACATATCAAGGTATTAAGGAAGCTCCACTATCCATGCTGATCCCCATTGTGATTGCATGTACTATATCAGTTTTACTAGGTATTTTCCCCAACTATATGATGGCATTTGTTAAGGCGGTGACAGGATGATTATACAACTGATCGACTATCTTCGAGCACGATTACAAACCGTAATCTACTGCTGCTATGGGATTATGACATTCATAGTAATCTGGAGCCTGTCCGTGGATACACACCACGCACACACTTGGGCCGAGAAGATGATCCCTGGTTTCTGGGCACTCTTTGGTCTTGCTAGTTGCGCTGTTGTTATCATGGTTGCCAGATGGTATGGCAACAGTGGTATCCAGGTTCGGGAGGATTATTATGACAAGTAGTTTTATTCATCCGGCACTCATTATGATAGTGGGAGCATGTCTGCTTCCACTTGTGAGAGGGCCGTTTAGAAAACCCTTTATGTTCTTGATTCCACTACTGACTTTTATTGATGTTATCTATTTAAGTCAGAATGCAGGAACCTATGGCCTCTTTCAGTTTATGAACTGGGAACTGACCTTTGGCCGTGTTGACCGCCTCTCCATGATTTTTGGATTTATCATGGCATTGATGGCAATCATTGGTACCATTTACGGTATGCACGTTGAGGATGAATGGCAGCATGTAGCCGCATGGTTCTATGTTGCTGGTTCACTTGGTGTTATTTACGCTGGCGACTACATTACACTTTTTCTCTTCTGGGAAATGATGGCTTTTGCCTCAACCTTCCTTATCTGGGCAAGAAAAGATGATGAGGCACTGGCTGCCGGATATCGTTATATTCTGGTGCATACATTTGGCGGTGTTGTTCTGTTGCTTGGATTTGTTCTCAGATATCAGGCCACAGGCTCTCTTAGCTTTGACCAGATGGATGTTACGTCCCCTGAACTCTACACCTGGCTGATCATGGCAGGTTTAATGCTGAACGCCGCTGTTCCACCATTACATTCCTGGCTACCAGATGCTTATTCCAAGGCCACCGCAATCGGCGCAGTATTTATGTGTGCATTTACCACAAAAACTGCAGTGTACACACTGATTCGAAGCTGTTCAGGATTTGAGGTACTGATTTATCTTGGTGTTATCATGGCTATTTACGGCATCATCTATGCTGTGATGGAGAATGATATCCGTAAACTAATGGGTTGGGAAATTGTTTCTCAAGTTGGATATATGGTTGCAGGTGTTGGAATTGGCACAAGCCTTGCTATTAATGGTGCATGTGCTCATGCCTTTGCTCATATACTCTACAAAGGGTTGCTCTTTATGGCAGCAGGTGCCATCCTTACAACAACCGGAAGACAAAAACTTACCCAACTTGGCGCTCTGTACAAGAAGATGCCATCAACCATGATCTTTATGCTTATTGGTGGGCTTGCAGTATCAGGTCTTCCTTTGATGTCAGGGTTTGTATCTAAATCCATGATTATCAGTGCAGCCTTTGAATCACACCTGCTTTGGGTTGGATTTGCATTGACTTTTGTCTCAGCAGGAACCTTTCTTGCCGCAGGTCTTCGACTTCCGTATCTGGTGTTTTTTGGCGACAACAACTGCTCCGAAGAGACTTGGGAAAAGGCTGAAGACCCATCTTGGAATATGCAGCTGGCCATGGCCATTGCAGGTTTCTTCTGTATATTTATTGGCTGTTATTTACCGTTTCTCTACAATATGTTGCCAAATACGGATGTCGCCTTCCATCCTTACAGTGCCTACCATCTCAGTGAAACCATTCAAATTATGGCCTTCACAGCATTTGGTTTCTTTATGCTTCGCAAATATGCGATGCCGAAAAATAGCATCAGTCTTGATTTGGACTGGTTCTACCGCATGGGCGGACGTGCCTTTCTCTGGACTGTTATCAACCCAATCCAGTGGTTCGATAACGCTGTTGGCCGCTTTTACAAATCCGTTGGTATCAACTGCCTTATGGTGACTTCTGCCTTCTGGTCATGGTTTGACTGGAATGGTATTGACGGTGTCGTCGACGGAACGGCTCGCTGTGTTCGTGCCATTGGACGCAGAGTTACAATAGTGCTGCAACGTGGCCAGATTCAGCAGACAATTTATTATACGATGTCGTTTGCAGCCGTGCTTCTGGTGGCCTACGTTTGGTCATAGACTTTTTTGAATAATCGTTCTTGCGCTGAAGAGAACAATGTATCTTAGACATAAAAATACAACCGATATTGAGGAACACTGGAAATGGATCAACTACTAATCAATCCAGATTATCCACACATTCTGAGCACTCTTATTTTCCTGCCACTGGCAGGTGCAATACTGCTGTTCTTTGTAAAAAATGAGTCCTTTGCAAAATACTGGGCGCTTGGAATCACTACGCTCACCGCAGTGTTGTCTATTCCTCTTCTCGTAGCCTTTGACACTACAACCAGCAAATATCAGTTTGTTGAACAGATGAGTTGGATACCGTCCTTAAACATCCAATATGTACTGGGAATTGATGGGATATCCATACTTCTAGTCATGCTCACAACCCTTATCATGCCGCTCTGTGTCCTTGCCTCCTGGAGCTACATCAAATCCAGAATCCCCGCTTTTATGGCTTGTCTGCTGATTATGGAATGCGCCATGTTGGGCGTATTTATGGCACTTGATTTTGTACTGTTTTATGTCCTCTGGGAAGCCATGCTTATTCCCATGTATATGCTTATTGCCATCTGGGGTGGGCCGAGACGAATTTACGCCTCCATCAAATTCTTTCTCTACACACTTGCTGGTTCCGTCATGCTTCTGGTTGCCATTATATGGCTCTATATTCATAATGATTATAGTTTCTTTATCCCGGATATGATGTGGCAAAACTATTCAAGTACAGCTCAGATTTTTTTGTTTCTTGCGTTCTTTCTTGCTTTTGCAATCAAAGTCCCCATGTTCCCCTTCCATACATGGCTCCCTGCTGCTCATGTTGAAGCGCCCACTGCCGGTTCTGTAATCCTTGCATCTGTGCTATTGAAAATGGGAACGTATGGCTTTCTACGATTTGCCATTCCCATTACGCCAGAAGCCACTATAACATTGGCTCCTGCTATTCTTTGGCTCTCTATTGCAGGAATACTTTATGGTGGATTTACCGCACTGGCACAATCTGATATGAAAAAACTGATCGCCTACTCTTCAGTTGGTCATATGGGTTTTGTTACACTTGGTATTTTTGTCTTAAATACCGCAGGTGTTGAAGGTGCAATTTTACAGATGATTAACCATGGTATCACAACCGGCGCACTCTTTCTCTGTATCGGAATGATTTACGAACGTACCCACTCAAGAGAGTTGCGTGATGCCACAGGTGTTGGAAAGCACATGCCAATCTATGTGACATTTCTTACATTTTTCGCTCTATCATCGTTTGGATTTCCGGCAACAAACAGTTTTGTCGGTGAATTTTTAATCCTTGCAGGTGCGTTTGAGCATTCCATCTGGCTGGCGCTTGCTGCAATTCCAGGTGCTGTTCTTGCTGCTGCCTATATGCTTCGCATGCTGCAAAAAATCGTCTGGGGTGGTACTGACAATCCTGATCAATCCTGGATCAAAGATTTGAACTTGCGGGAAATTGTAATTCTTGCTCCTTTTCTCTTCTTTGTTTTCTGGATTGGCCTTGGAGCACAACCGTTTATTGATATCATTCACGTAAGTGTTGATAATTTACTGAATAACTACCACAGCTTTCACGGACAGGTAGCAACAATAACAAGTATTATTCACTAAGTAATATTAACAGCGTTCTTATTAAGAACACAAAAAGGTATAAAAATGCAATTTCTCCCTGAGTTAACACTGTTGGGTGCAGGTCTTATCCTCTTTATAGTAAGCCTTGGCAATGCCAAGGGTGACACTATCAGAAATATCGCCATCGGGCTTGGTGCTGTAATTTTAGCTGCCGCCCTGATCAGCACCTGTCAAACCGGAAAGCTCTTTTTTAATGCCTATCAGGTTGATCTCTTTTCACAGGTGTTTAAATCTCTGATCGCAGGTGCTATGTTGCTAGTTCTTCTGTTTGGCAATAAGCTCAAAGGGATTCCCTTAAAAGTTCAGCCCGAATATTATCTCTTTATGTTTATGAGTGCTCTAGGACTCATGATGCTGGTATCGAGCGTTGAGTTACTTGCAATTTTTGTTTCTCTTGAACTCTCTTCATTTGCCGTGTACATCATGGTTCCCATGCGTGACGATACCGGTAAATTCAGATTTCAGATGGAAGCAGGAATCAAATATCTGCTCTTTGGGGTTACTGCCACTGGTTTTATGCTCTTTGGTATGAGTTACATGTATGGACTGACCGGATCAACCGAACTCTCAGTTGTGATCACCAAGCTCTCCACTATGTGGGATAACCCTGCTGCTGTCATTGCCATGATGATGGTTCTTGCAGGATTCTTTTATAAGCTTGCAATCTTTCCTTTTCACTTCTGGGTTCCAGATGTGTATGAAGGAGCATCAAACGAAACCACCGCCTTTATTGCTTCCGTTCCAAAACTTGCGGCTGTTGCCATGCTGATTCGATTTGTCAGCCTTATTAATGGCGAAGGTCAGGTTATCCTAAATGTTCTGATGGTCTGTGCCATTGCATCCATGTTTTATGGTAACCTCTCAGCACTGGTACAAAAAGATGTAAAACGTATGCTTGGGTTTTCCGGTATTGCCCATGCCGGTTTTGTACTCCTTGGTCTTCTTACTTTTCAGATCACCGGATATGCCAATGCCATGTACTATATCATTGGTTATGTCCTCATGAATCTTGCCTGTTTCCTTGTTATTTGCACCGTTTCCAAAGACGGTGAAAATGTGATGATAGAAGACCTCACTGGACTGCACAAACGTTCTCCAATCATGGCATTCACCCTTGCTGTCGGACTTTTTGCACTTGCAGGTATTCCACCTTTTGTTGGGTTTATGGGTAAATTTATGCTGCTTGCCGGAGCATTACGCGAAGGGTATCTTCTTGTCGTCATACTGGCAGCCATTAACACAGCCATTGCTATTTACTACTATCTGTCTGTTGTAAGGGTTGCCTATTGCACTGACCCTGAGGAACGTGCAATTGTTTCGCCATCAATGCTGACCAGTGCGACTTCTGTATTTTTGCTTACCATCATCGTTGTTATGGGTGTTATTCCACAGCGTTTTGTTGACTATGCAACAACTGTTGTGCAAAGCATTATGTGATGGATTCGTAAAAACTCTTCATCTTCTTCGTTACTGCAAATTTTTCTTTTTTAGTTCCTTGTAATTGTGTATAATTATTT
>JAOZTO010000060.1 GCA_029942265.1 Desulfocapsa sp. | reverse complement strand
TTAGAAAATTCTTCGATTTTGAACGAAATGTCTATTCTCGGACAGCCTCCTAGGTAGCTGTGCGAAAATGCCCTTTCGCACATATTCCCATACGGCCTCCTAGAGAAATATCGTCTTTTGGAATGCTTCTCATTTGAAGTGCTGTTTATTTACAATCCCAGGAACAGAAGTTCAAGAGAATACTTTTGAACTTCTTCTCTATTCGAGTTATTGTCAATTGTACTGCATTCAGAAAATTCTCCTTTAACCATTTACAGATAAGTAAACAATGAATAACGAAACAGAGCAAACACTCAACACGTTTATCGCAGAATGGAAAGACACGACAGAGCACAACAAAGCTGCCTTTCTACATTTTAAAGATTACCTGAGCAATAAAGACGGTGTTCTTCTCGATTTTATTGCACGCCCAGGCGTAACCTATTCGTTGCGGGCTGCCCACAAAAACCAAACAGAAAAGAAACTCTTTGTTATGGTTGATGTGATAGAAGATATCAACAAATGGCTTTCAATCTGTTTTTATGGCGACATGATCACTGACCCTGATGAAAAAGGTGATTATGTTCCCGGTGGGCTTCTAGGAGAGGATGCAATCTGCTTTGATCTTGAAGAACAAGATACTGCACTGGTTGGCTATCTGGAAAAACGTCTGGATGAAGCTTGGGCTTATGCAGTCGGTTTATAGTCGCAAATGTTCACGGTTGAATTTGAACGACAACACTGTCTTTTGGTTATTAGAAGGACGTTTAAGCTTGGAAAACAGCTACTTCTTGGGAATCAATTGGTTTCATTTCATCCTGTTCCGAGTTCCTTGATACACTCAATAAATCCCAATTACGTCGACTGCTTGAAAATACCAGTCTTAAACTGATTGCAGTATCATCCACACAGATAACGCAGGATCACCGGTATCGCAGAAAAGCCTCCCCGGTTTTACTTCGTTACCTGTCTCCGGTTGTAGCGATTGATTATTGAGGTAGCCTTTTTTTACGGTACCGGAATGTGTGGTGGTTCAAGTTCAGCAGTTGTGCCGCCTTTTTCTCATTACCTTGGGTCATTTTCAGAGATTCATAAAAATAAAATTGATCAACAGCCGTATGGAATTCTGGTAGATCCATGCCAGCTGGCATTAACAGGGGAAGCCCCATACTGTTTTTTTGGGGATTCATCACTTTCCCTGGTTGAATGGTAGCAAGTCCCAAATCTTTCACTGCTAGCTCATGTCCCTTTGCGGCTAACACACCTCGCTCCATAAGATTCTTTAATTCTCTGACATTACCGCTCCAACTATATTTTAATAGTAATTCTTCTACTTCATCTGAAAATCCAAGCAAAGATTTGTTGAATTTTCGATTATATTTTTCCAGAAAAAAACTGGCAAGGGGAAGAATATCATCCTGCCTTTCATTTAAAGATGAGACCCTGATTATCACAACACCAAGACGATAAAAGAGATCTTTTCGAAATTCATCCTGGCTTATCATTTTATCAATGTCTCTGTTTGTTGCTGAAACAATGCGTGGCACGGCTATATATTTTTTTGTGCCACCAAGTTTATAAAAATGGCCATCTTCTAGAAAGCGAAGCAGTTTCACTTGAACCTCCATTGACAGATCCCCCACTTCATCTAAAAAAAGTGTTCCACCGTCAGCTGCTTCAACAAGGCCTTTTTTACCGGATGAATGCGCCCCACTAAAAGCTCCATGTTCATAACCGAACAATTCGCTCTCAATAAGATCCTTGGGAATAGCTGCACAATTTATCGTCACAAAAGGGCCCTTAAAGTTAGGACTTTTATAATGGATTGCACTGGCAACCAATTCTTTACCTGTACCAGTTTCACCTAGGATCATTACAGGCGTGTCAGAACTTTGAGAGACCATCTCGATAAGATCCATGGTTTCATAGATAGAATTACTTTCTCCTATGAAACAGGGCATGTTGTTTTGGAGATATTTTTCCTGGAGATGATGGATTTCTTTTCTCAGTCGTATGGTCTCCAGTGCATGGGCAATTGTCACCTCTAATCCTTCCATATAAATCGGTTTGATTACATAATCGTATACTCCGGCCTTCATACTTGTAATCACAGTACGAATATCCTCGTAGGCAGTAATCATGATAATAAGAACATTGGGATAGATTTTCTGAAATTCCTTAAGAGCGGTAGTGCCACTCATGCCAGGAAGACCAATGTCAAGTAGTATAAGGTCAGGATCATTCGTGTTTTCAGCTTCAAGGCTATCCTCAGCTGAGAAAAATCCATGGATTTCATATTTTTCTTCCAACGCCATAGAAATACCTTCCCTGATACTGTCATCATCATCAACTATCCAAATGGTATATTTTATCATAGGATGTTACAACCGGATGGCAGTGCCATCACCCTCCTTTGCAATAATCTTGTTCTTATTCCAAACTGGAATTTCTAAAATAAATCTAGCCCCGTTTTGCGGGTTTTGTTCCACACTTAAAGTTCCGTGGTGGTCTGTTAAAATGCGTTGGCAGATACTTAAACCTATTCCTGTGCTGTAATCTTTGGTGGTAAAGAAAGGTTCAAATATTTTTTCCAATAGATGTGCGTCTACACCAGGCCCAGTGTCATCGACTGTTACTATTACTTGATTTTTACGAACAAATGATGCAATCGTAATTTTCTTCTGCTGCATTCCTACCATCGCATCTGAAGCATTAGTGATGAGGTTAAAAACAACATCTTCAATCAATTCGGGCTCTGCATAGCATAAAGGCAAATCTGTTTTCAACTGCGCCTCAATACGAGTACCTTTTTTCCTTAGGGTAGCTGTAGTGAGCTGGATGGCAGTTTTTACAGACATATTTATATCTAAAACTGTAAAACAAGGGTTATAGGGTTTTGAAAAATCCATGGCCCTCCGAATGATAGAGTCTATTCTTTTAGCATCATTTCGAATAAGCGAGAGGATCTTTGGAATTTTTGTATCTGGATTAATGTAGTTTAAAAACAGTTTATCCAGATTTCTCATGTGAATATTGATCCCCGACAGAGGATTCCGTATTTCATGAGCAATGCCAGCTGTAATACGGCCAAGAGACACCATTTTTTCTTGACTAAAGAGAAGTCTTTCAAGATCTTTGGCACGGGTTATATCGATAATATTAAGTAACACCGCTTTTTTATCCCGGTATTTGATTTCATTTGCTCGGCAATTGACCCATTTCATATCAGCAGACTTGTTCATGCTCTCAACTGTAGGGTAAAACCTAAAATTCAATTCAATTTCCTCAGCTTTGTCGCCCCTAATAAAATTGAAGAATTGGGTAACTTTTTTCTTATCTTCCGGATGAATATTAAGAACTTTTTCGGACTCGATAATTGACATTAGTCCGACAATATTATCATGTTCAGGATTTTTGTAAATTATTTTTCCATTCTGAATAATCGATATTCCAGTAAGGGAGTTTTCCACCAAATCTCTAAACAATTTCTCACTATTACGTAGGGATGACTCTGCATTTCGTCGTTGGATTAATCGCCACATTCCCTCCATTAAAAGTGTCAGCTGACGAAGATCGGATTCGTCGTAGTCGGTTTCTTTGTTGCCCACACCTGCGACAGCAATTATTTCGCCGTTATTGACAACAGGAAGGTTCATATAACGAACAATATCAGAGTATTGTTCTGGGATACCTTCTCTAGATGGATTCGTTGCCAGGTAATTGTTGGCGATGACAGGTTTTTTAGTTTTTATCACGTCGCCCCAGAGCCCTATGGTTTCTATGGGAAAACCTGTAGAAGAGTAATGGATGGGCTGATCCTTAGCAGAAAAATGTTTTTGGGAGGAATCTATGGAATAAATAAGACCATCCGGACCTGCAAATGCCAGGTAACCAAAACTACTCTTTGTAAGTAAGACAGCTTTTTTAAATGCAAACTCCATGACTTTTTCCATGGATACATAATCAATATTATTCAATTTCAGCAGGCCTTCAAGGCGCATTTCATTGAGTTTCGATTCTTCAGTGCGCAGGGAAACCTGAACCTTTAGGCTTCGATTCCAAAACAGAATCAGGGCTGTGGTGATGCTGAAAACCACAAGTAGTGCCAGGAAAACATACCAGAAAATTGTATTCTTATAAAAAGGAGTGAGTTCTAAACCGACCCATTTATTAATAATTTTTTTTCGTTGTTTTTGAGTAATTTGGGTAATAGATTTTGCCATGATGCTATTAAAAATGGGCCAATCATTTCTGGTACCAATGCTAAAATCTGAATAAAAATCACTGATTCCGCCCATTCGCAGATTGGAAATATTATATTTCTCAATATAGTATAAGGCATGGGGTACCTCCATTATCATGGCATCAATTCCGTCAAAGGCGAGCTTCATCATGCCATCTTTAGCGTCTTTGACATGGACAAGCTTTAATTTCGGATATTTTTCCTTAAAATAATCATAGGTATAGTATCCCTCAGGAACACCAGTCACCATTTCGGTGTTTTGTAGACGCAGTATACTAAGTTCTCCCTTCACACTCTTTTGTGTGATGATAGTATTGACAGATTTAAAATAGGGTTCGGTCCAATCCATGTAGCTTTTCCGTTCCTGCGTCTCTTTTGCTGCACTGATTATATCCAGCTCACGGTTGCGGGCCATATCCTGAACTTTAGCCCATGACTCTACTTGGATGATTTGGAATTTGATATCGAGGAGTTTTTCTAATATATGGATATAGTCAGCAACCAACCCATGATAAGAGCCATCTCCTTTGATAATTTCCATCGGTTCCCAGCCTGGACAAGGCGCAAGACGGAGTATGGATTTGTGTGCTTCCAGCCACTCTATCTCTTCATTAGTAAGAAAATTTTCTGGATTTGACTGCGAAGTAAAAGGATAAAACACAAATACAATTAGTAGAATAAATGAAACAAGATGTGTGGGTTGTTGGTTTGGAATTTTGTAAAACAGTCTTGTCCTCCCCCTAAAAAGCATCTTTTATCCCTCTATTATTTGTAACTATTCAGTTACAGTTCAGTGTTATGCCAATTATCAGGTATTGGCTAAATAGTTACTATTATTTACTAATAATGTTCATTTTTTGCTAACTATTCAGAAGCACTCATCTTCAGCCCTTTTTGCCCTTCTCGAATAGGTACACTGTTATTTCTGTGAAAAAAGTTCGACAATGGCGTGAGTTGATCCGTGCTCGATGGAATAATAGCGCAACGATGAATGACTGTAATCGTCGTACCTATAAGTTATTTGAATCTGTGAAGATCAAGGTAGATTCTGTCGTATCAAATTTGTTTGGAGTGACAGGTCGTAACATTACGGCATTACTTTTAGTGGTGCAACAGAAATTAGTATTGCTGATATAGTATTGGTGACAAAGGGACGTTGCGTGACAAAATCGCAGAGCTGCACCGTAGTATTCAAGGTTTCTTCGGAGCCATCATCGCTTTCAATTGGATAGTTTGCTGCATATTTTTGAAATCCTGGAAGAAGAAAATGCACAGATTAGGAACGGGGATTAAATACCCTGATCTCATTTCTGAGTCTGTTGACTTAATGCACATCCATAGGAAGGGAAACCTGGCACGTTTACAATTAAAACATGCCAGGACTACGAAAAAAACTAACAGTATTCCTTGGCCATTTGACTGGCTGAACCAGCATCTGCTGCATATCCGTCAGCACCAATTTCTTCGGCAAAGCTCTGAGTAACCGGAGCACCTCCCACAATGATTTTTATCTGATCTCTGATCCCGCTTTCAGATATTGCATCGACTGTCTCTTTCATCATGGGCATGGTTGTTGTCAAAAGTGCAGATAAGGCGAGAACGTCGGGCTTATCCTTTTTTATCGATTCTAAAAACACATCAGGTGCGACATCCACACCCAGATCGGTAACTTCAAGCCCTGCACTCTCAAGCATCATTGTCACAAGGTTTTTCCCAATATCGTGGAGATCTCCCTTGACTGTACCTATAAGCACCTTTCCTCTTGAAGCATCACCGTCCTCTCCCAATAAAGGCTGTAATATTTCAACGGCTGATCTCATAGCATGTGCTGCCATGAGAACTTCTGGAATAAACATGTCACTGTTTTTCATCTTTTCACCGACAATATCCATGCCTAAAATGAGACCTTCACTCAAAATTTCAGATGCTTCCGTTCCTTCTTTTAAGGCTGCTTCGACCAGTTCAATGAGTTTTTCACCATCTCCTGCGATCAGGGCTTCTTGTATTTCATTTATATCGGACATTGTTAAATCATCTCCTTGAATACTGTAAATATTCGGGTTGGGTTCAAAAATAAGCTCAACCACTGAATTGTAAATGTTTGGATAGTGCCCCAAGTTCGTTCGATCCGGCCTGTGAACTATATTAGTTCATATGTGAATAAGCCAGATCGAACGAAGATGGGGTGCTAGCCGAATATTTACTGAATACTATTCTCTATAGGTGCCATAGGTATGGACTGCTTCTACTGCTGCTTTGATATTTTCCATGGGGGTTCCCGGTTCAATATTGCACAGGTAGAACCAGAGACGACCATTTTTACCTCCAACCTCTACATAGTGTTTTACCCTGTCGAAAACTTCTTTAGGTGTACTGGTTCGTAAAAAAACAGCCCCGACACCCAAAAGAAGTGGGACATCATGTTTTTCTGCATACGCTTTGTAGAATTCAGGTCCCAGGGCTTCAACATCTGGATCTTGCCCCTCGATAAACCCCGGATTGACACGTAAACGAATATCCATCATTTCTTCTGGATTTTTTGCATATCTTTCCCCTGTCCAGTTAGGAACACATACCTTTGGTCCACATGCTTCACGCAGTCTTTCAACATAAGGGGCTATAAACTCATTCATGAGTTTTATATTTACTATGGGAAGAGAGGCGAGAGCATCTGCTCCTACCAGAGCTTGTGCCTGAGGGAATTTCCCTTTCATATACTCTAGCCATGGAATGAGCAGTTCTTCGGTTACTGCTGTCATAAGTTCATGGGCAAATTTTGGCCTCATGCACATGTCCATTACCAGAGTCTCTATGCCCCTTATATTGGCTGCCAAAGTAAAGGGAGCACAAAACGCAATAGAGGCCTTAACTCCAGTAAGTGTTTCAAATACAGTGTAAAGATCAACGACAAAAGAGCATCTTCCCGCCTTGTCAAAGTCAGGAGTAACAATTTTTCTAATGTCACATTCATTCTGAATCAACGGATGTGTGCGGTCAATGTCGGGCATGATGTCATCGTGGAAGCTTATTTTTTGTCCTATAGCTTCGGCTTCAATGTTGTAGCAATCAAAATCCACTGAAGGTACATCGATTCCGTATTTGTCACATACTGTGAATGTCCCGATATTAAGTAGTTCGGGATCCTGAAACACCTCCCTTGCACTTTTCCCCATCTCTCCTGGGATCAGCTCACATAATTGGGCATATATGGGTACTCGCTTGGGGATACCGTGGCTGGCATCTGCAACCCATTTAAAAGCTTCCTGATATTTAAAGTACTTTTCTTTGTTAGACATTTGTTGTATTTCCCAGATTTTATTATTTGCTTTCGTCCAATGTTCTGGTGCGATCTATTGCATAAACTGAATCATCAATGATGATCACTTCATTTTCCTTTTTAAAGTCAAAGTCCTCGTTCACACTGATAAAAAAGCTTCTAAACAGGGCAATGCACATGGCGACAATGGGCAGTGAACATACGACACAAACAGTCTGCAGTGGTTTCAACCCTCCCAGGAACATCAGTGCCAAGGCTATCACTCCCAGCAAAAGCGCCCATAGCATCACATTCCACCGGGCCGGGTCATCATTCTCACCAATTTGTTTAGTAGTGACGGCAGCAAGTGCATAAGCAATTGAATTCTGTGCAGTTGCAAGTCCGATAAAAGCAAGCAGAACATAGAGGGGCATGATGATATTTCCTCCAGGAATGGCTGACATAATATTGACGATGGTTTGTGGTGCTCCCAGTTCTTTCAGTTGTTCAAGAACAGGAAGTGCACCACTGACCTGCAGATTCATAGCACTGTTTCCAAATACACTGAAGAAAAGCCATGAACCAAAAGTTCCGGCACCAATTGATCCCCAGAGAAGCTGGTTGACGGTTCTTCCTTTTGATATTTTGGCAAGGTAGATACCCATGGATGGAGCGTAGGTGATATACCAAGCCCAGTAAAATATAGTCCAGCCTTGTGGAAAACCGGATTTACCTACTGAATCTGTCCAAAGTTGCATTTGCAGGATGTTTTTCAGTAAGACTCCTACTCCGGATGTAAAGGTGTTAATAATAAACCATGTTGGTCCGGCCACGAGAATAAATGTTATAATTGCAACTGCCAGCCATATATTGAAGTTGCTCAGCCACTTGATGCCTTTACTTAATCCGCCTCCAACGCAAACAACGACTAGAATAGTCCAGATAGCAACTATTACTGAGTTCACAGTCATGCTCGGTGCAATGCCAAATGTTTTGTTGAGCGCTGCCGCCAAAAGTGGAGTACCCAGCCCCATAGAGGTGGATGCACCTGCTATGAGTGCAAATATAAAGAAAATATCAATAACCTTACCCATCCATCCATCCACCTTGTCTCCCATGAGTACCCTCAAAGCTTCACTAACTTTTAAGATGGGTTTTTTCTTAACATGGTAGAGGTATGCCATGGCAACGGCGCAAAGAGCATAGGTTGACCAGATGGTAAATCCCCAGTGGAAAAGCCCATATGCTGCTGCCCACTCTGACGCCTGCCATGAACCTGATGCAGCTCCATAGGGAGGACTCTCCATATAATAAGCCCACTCAATAACTGCCCAGTAACACAGGCCTGCTCCGGTATTGGCAGTAAAGATCATTCCCAGCCATGTGAACGTAGAAAACTCTGGCTTGTCGGTCCTGTTTCCAAGTTTTATTTTGCCATATTTTGAAAATGTAATAAAAAGTGTTGTGATGAAACATCCAAATACGAACCAGAGATAAATGGTTCCCAGTTGGCCTGTAAAAAATGAAAACAGAACTCCAACAACCTTTTTTGAAGCATCAGGGTTTATCACAATTAAAGCCGACACTATTATTACAGCTAAAATTGTTGGCCAGAAAACTTCGTGGTTTAAACTTTTTGAATCATTTCTCCTAAACATCTGCTCTCTCCCTTTAAAATTTGCTTCAATTTAAAATGATTTTCTTGTCGTGCAATAATTTACTTTGCACATAATATGCCAAACGATTGTATTTTATCTATTCCTTTACAAATCGATATGTTACTACAAATCAATTTACGATAACCGTTATGAAGTATATATTTAAAAGAGAGGATTCTCTACTTTGTAGGATAAATGAGATATGGGAATAGATCGCAGAAAGAAAATTGTTTGGGGGGGATAGAAGCTTGTCCAAGACTAGACATTTCGTTCAAAATCGAAGGCATGAGCCTGTTGATTTAATGCCTTTTGCCCCGATCTCTTCGTTAAATGAAAAATTTTATCTTCGAAATATCAACTATGCTTCGAATGTCCAAATGAACGAATATGAGACACATCTGAACAGTTACAACTCTGTGGTATGCCAGTTATCAGGTATTAGCTGAATAATTACTGACAAACACAAATAAGGTACAGCTTCATTCTGTGCATATTGACAATTTAACACCTATGACGTATAGTTTTCACATAACAACCCGTCACCACAAAAAAGAGAGCTGAGCATGAACACAAAACTCACATTAAGACTGGATGATCATTTAATAGAGTCGGCCAAAAAATACTCTGCTCAAACAGGCAAATCTGTCTCGAAAATTGTGTCAGATTTTTTCGTAATTATTAAAAACGAAAAATTAAAGAATAGCAGTTCTATCACTCCAACCGTTAAGTCACTAAAAGGAATTTTAAAAGATTCAAATTTCTCAGAAGATGATTACAAAAAACATCTGGAAGAGAACTATCTATGAAGGTACTCTTTGATACAAATATTATCCTAGATGTTCTTTTAGATCGTAAACCATTTTCTGAACATGCCTCATACTTAATGTCCAAGGTTGAACTCTCAGAAATAAATGGTTTTCTTTGTGCTA
>JAOZTO010000059.1 GCA_029942265.1 Desulfocapsa sp. | reverse complement strand
CACCACCAACGATGTCCATCAGTTCGCCGGTTACTGCTGCCTGCCTTGCTTTGTTAAAAACAAGAGTGAGATCCTTAACGATATCCCTACATGCTGTAGTTGCATTATCCATGGCTGTCATTCGAGCTGCATGTTCGGATGCACCAACCTGGAGCATAGCATTATAAATAATTACATTCAAATATAGCGGCTGCATCACATCCATGATTTCTTCAGTGGAAGGTTCATAGATGTAATCCCCAACGATCTGAGATTTTTCTGCATCGCCATCACTCTCTATAGGAGTAATGGGAAGCATCTCCTGAGCTACGGCATTCTGTACGGCTACTGATTTGAAGTGTCCGTAAATGACCTCGACTTTATCAGCTCCGCCACTACTAAAATTAACCGCTATGTCCTGGGCAATTTCTCTGGCATTAAACATCTGAAAGTTAGCCATTATATCAACATACTGAACACGAACATCTGCTATTTTTTTCAGTGCCTGATGTCCTTTTTTGCCGACACAGACAAAACTGACTTTCTTTCCTGCGTCCTGGTGTTCCCGCATTTTTTTCACAGCGAGTCTAATAATCTTAGTGTTAAAGGAACCACACAGGCCACGATCAGAAGTTACAACAACAAGTTCAACCGTTTTCACATCTCTTACTTCCATAAGAGGAAAGGCATCGGTATTACCACCACCTGAAAGGGTTGACATGGTTTCATTAAATTTATCGGCGTAAGGATGGAAATTTTCCATCTTCTCCTGTGCTCCACGGAGTTTTGCCGAAGCGACCATATTCATGGCCGATGTAATCTGTGCCGTCTTCTTGACACCAACGATCTTATCTTGAACGTCTTTTAAACTAGGCATATCAAGCGTTCTCCTCTATTAATTGAGACCCTTGGTTGCCTTAAAAGTTTCACCGAAAGCGTCAAGCGCCTTGTTCAGTTTTTCTTTAATGGCATCGGTAAACTCTTCCTGCTCTTTGAGATCTGCAAAGATAGAGGCATCATTAGACTCAATATAACTATACATCTCATCTTCATAATCTCTCATGGTATCAACTGGCAGACTGTCAAGGTATCCATTAGCACCTGCGTACAAAATGGTAACCTGTTTCTCCATTGATAGTGGTGCATACTGTGGTTGTTTCAAAATTTCAACCAGTCGTTCACCACGAGTAAGCTGTGCCTGGGTCGCAGCATCAAGATCTGATCCAAATGCGGCAAATGCAGCCAACTCACGAAACTGAGCAAGATCCAGACGAAGAGTACCTGCAACCTGTTTCATGGCTTTAACTTGAGCAGCACCACCAACACGGGAAACTGAGAGACCAACATTAATTGCCGGACGAACACCGGAAAAGAAAAGATTAGGTTCGAGATACACCTGACCATCTGTAATGGAGATAACGTTTGTTGGAATAAATGCCGAAACATCACCAGCTTGAGTTTCAATAATGGGTAATGCTGTAAGAGAACCAGCACCAAGCTCATCATTTACTTTGGAAGAACGCTCAAGGAGACGGGAATGGTTGTAGAAAATATCACCAGGATATGCTTCACGTCCAGGTGGACGACGAAGAAGCAGAGAGAGCTCACGATACGCAACGGCCTGTTTTGAAAGATCATCATACACGATAAGTGCATGCTGGCCGTTATCACGAAAATACTCACCCATGGCTGTTCCGGTAAATGCTGAGATATACTGCATCGGAGCAGGATCGGAGGCACACGCTGCAACGACCGTGGTGTAACTCATTGCATCATGTTTTCTCAATGCTTCAACTACAAGAGCTACTGTGGATTTTTTCTGACCGATAGCAACATAGATACAATGTACGTCAGTATCTCTCTGAGCAATAATAGCATCAACACAGAGTGCAGTTTTACCAATCTGGCGATCACCAATAATCAACTCACGTTGTCCACGTCCAACAGGAGTCATAGCATCAACTGCCTTTGCACCTGTGTAACAAGGCTCATGAACACCTTTACGAGCAATAACACCAGGAGCAACAACTTCAACTTTTGATGTCAGTTTTGCGTTAATATCACCCTGACCATCAATTGGAAAGCCAATACCATCAACAACACGGCCTTCAAGCTCCGGTCCTACAGGAACCTCAGCAATTTTCCCTGTTCGTTTTACAATGTCGCCTTCTTTAATTCCTGATACATTACCAAGTACAGCACAACCTACGTTGTCTTCTTCAAGGTTCAGTGCGAGTCCATAGATTGCGCCAGGGAATTCAAGAATTTCCATGGCCATACAATTTGTAACTCCGTAGACACGTGCAATACCATCACCAACGGAGATGACGGTACCGGTCTCATTCAGGTCAATACTGGTTTCGTACTCACCAATCTGATCTTTTATAATCTGACTGATTTCTTCGGCTTTGATTTGCATTTCTACTCTCTCCCCTTAATGGAATCTTTTAAACTTGCAAGTTGTGTTCGAATACTGCCATCCAGTTCTAAATCACCAACCTTGGCAATAATACCACCAATAATGGAAGGATCTACGCTGGTTGTCAATTCAACTGTCTTGCCAGTAAGCTTTTCTAATGTTTGCTGTACCTTTTTCTGTAAGTCACTACTCAACTCAACTGCTGAAACTACGCTACCATGACTGATATTTTTTTCTTCATCAACCATGATCTGAAATTCTTCCGCTATATCGGGAAGGACATCAGCACGTTTTTTCTCCACCAGCAGGTTGAGGAAATTTCCCATAACCTTATCAACACCCATGGATTTAACAATACCCTCCATGACTTTTTCACGAACATCAATTGGATACAACGGGTTGGTCAATGCATCCTCAACTCCACTGTCAGAGGAGAATAATCCATTCAATCCCTGGAGTGCCTCATTGTATTCATCATACTTATTTTCCTCTTTGCAGATAGCAAAAAGTGCTTTAGCGTATCGTCTGGCCAAGATTATCTGTTTCACTGGACGGCTCCTACTTTGTCTAAGTAATCTTCAATAATCTTCACTTGATCGTCAGCGGTCAAGTTTTTAACGATTAATTCCTCAGCCATTATTGCCGCCTGATCAGCAGCTTCAACCTTTAATGTACGTTTTGCAGCAGTTATTTCATTGGTGATTGCCATATTTGCAGAGCGTTTTATGTCTTCTGCGGACTTCTCAGCGGCTTCAAGAATTTTAGCTTTCTCAATTTCAGCTTGTGCAACCGCTTTTTCAACGATTGTACCAACGTCTTTTTCAACGGATTCAAGCTTAGCCGATAGTTCACTGTAGGATTTCTCGGCAGCAATTTTTTTCGCATCAAGCTCTTCCAGCTCATCCTTTATCGATTTACGGCGTGCGCCCAAAGCATTAGCAATTGGTTTGGCTCCAAATTTTACCAGGATGATAAGCAGAACTATAAAGTTCATAACTCTGAAGCCAAGATCTTTCAGCTTTTCTGGTGATAAACTGTCAGGTACGGCATGAGCATCGTCACCATGACCGAGAGCATCATCACCGTGAAGAGCCGCCTGTTCTGCTTCAACAGCATCTATAATGTCAGTACCAGCATTTGCTTCGCCTGCCATTACCTTCGTTTTATGGACATTAGCCGTTGGTTCCCCTTCACCTGATGTCGCAGCAGCATGGCTAGCAGCCCAGACACTTCCTGCTGTCAGGGCAAACCACAGAACCAGCGCAACAAACACACTTCTTCCGATTGTTCGCGTCATTCCCCTCATTCTCACAGACTCCTTCCCAAAATTTTTCCTGCCATGGCAGTGGCGAATCCTTCTATTCCTGCTTGAAGCTCAGTATGAGCAACAGCGACTTGGGATTTCACATCTGCCAGCTGTTTGTCTTTTTCAGTATCTGCTTCAGCCTTAATTGTAGTGAGTTTTTCTTCACCGGCAGCTTTTGCCCCAGAACGTGCAGTATCAATTGCCGCTTTGGCCTGAAGAGACGCATTGTGCATTTTTTTATCAACTTCTTCCTGACGTCTACGGGCATTGTCCTCAAATGTAGTTACATCATTCTCCATACCCTGCAACTTAGCCTTCCGCTCTTTTATAATCTTTAAAACAGGTTTATAAATAATCCCATTTAAAAGAAACATAAGAACGAAAGCATTCACAACCTGTAGAAACAAGGTTATATCCATTGAAACCATATTCTCTGCTCCTGATTAGCTAAGATAATTCGTAACTACCAAATAACATTTTGGATAGTTATGATAATTCAACAAAAATGCTAAAAATGAATGGTGATTCACAATCACAAAAAACGGTTGTACTGTAAATATACTATACTGTCAACTTTTTTATAGAATAGATAGTGAACACTCTATTCCTGAAATATCGCACTCTATTAAAAATAGCAAATATCCTGCGAAAAATATTATTTATTTAGCCAGCAACACTTTCACATGATTATACACCGAAGCAATCGCCTCACTCATCTTATCCGGCATATTCCCTCCAGCCTGCGCCATGTCTGGTCTTCCGCCGCCTTTTCCTCCAACGATTGCAGCAAGACTATTCACAAGTTCTCCCGCCTTAATTCTTTTCGTAAGGTCATTGGATACAATTACAAGAAGTGCCGCTTTTGAATTAATTTCTCCACCCAGCACTGCTACACCACTCCCCATCTTATCACGCATGGTATCGCCAACTTCACGCAGAGTTTTAGGACTGTCCAATGGGATTTCAGCTGCCACAACTTTTACACCATCAATCTCTTTTGCTGATTCAAGAAGATCACCAAGATCAGATGTTGCTAGCTGTGTGGAAAGATCCGTTACTTGTTTTTCAAGACGTTTATTTGTATCAGCCAGACTCTTCAGACGTTCAACAATATTTTCTGGCTGCACATTTAACTGTTTGCAGATATCGTGTTCACGCCGAGACTGAACCTGCATTCGCTGCTGTGATACTCTACCCGTTACAGCCTCAATTCTGCGTACTCCTGCTGCGATTCCACCTTCACTTACAATTTGGAACAGACCAACCTGCCCTGTTGCTGCCACATGGGTTCCACCGCATAGTTCCCTTGAAAAATCTCCAAGGCTCACCACTCGGACATGCTCGCCATATTTTTCCCCAAAAAGTGCCGTTGCACCTTGCTTTATTGCTTCTTCTCGCCCAAGAAGTGCCGTTTCGGCAATCATATTTCCTCTGATTTTTTCATTAACCAGTTTTTCAACTGCATCTTTTTCATCAAGGGACAGTTGTGAAAAATGTGTGAAATCAAATCGAATTCGCTCCGGTGTCACTTGAGAACCTGCCTGCTTAATATGATCTCCAAGCAGCTCTTTAAGTGCCGCCTGCAATAAGTGCGTTGCCGTATGGTTGGCAATAACATCATTACGTTTATCCCGGTTAATTTGTAGTTTCACAGAACTACCCACAGTCAATGATCCTGTAATGTTTTTCAAATTGTGAAGAATAACTCCTTCGCCCTCTGTAATTGTGCCAGATATTTCAGCCTGGCCACCCTTCCAATTTACACTACCTGTATCGCCTGCCTGACCACCTGATTCCGCATAAAATGGAGTGCGGTTAACAAAAAGCTGTCCTTCTGTTCCCACTGCTAATTCATTTACGTTATTGCCATCAAAGTCCAGTAATCCGTAAACTTCAGCTTCACATTCCAGTTGATCGTAACCAACAAACTCACTGGTTTTGCCGCTCTCGACAAGCTCTTTCACGCCCTTTCCAAGAAGTCTGACGTTTTCTCCTTTTTGTGAGGCACGAGATTGAGAACGCTGCTTCTCCATGGCCTTTTCAAAACCGTCATAATCGACTGTAAAACCACGTTCCAATGAAATATCTCTCACAATATCAACCGGAAAACCAAAAGTATCATAGAGTTTAAAAATAAACTCTCCTTGAATACGTTTCTCCTTTACGCCACTTAATCGCTCAATTTCTTCATCGAGCAATGTTAAGCCATGATCAAGTGTCTCACCAAAACGCAACTCTTCATTATTAACTACCTTGACCAGCAATCCTGCACAATCCTCTAAATGTGAATGGGCATCTTTCATGGTATCTGTTACCACTGCTGTTACCACCTCCATAAAAGGATCAACAAGTCCCAAGCTGCGTCCATAACGAATGGCTCGTCGCATAACTCGGCGTAAAACATAGCCTCGACCTTCATTTGATGGTAATACGCCATCTGCAACCATAAACGTAGTTGCTCGGGCATGATCTGCAATCACTCTCATTGCAGTGGTATCTTGTTGATTTTCGAGGTATTTTTTTCCTGACAACTCTTCAAGCTTTGCAATTATAGGCTGAAAAAGATCCGTATCATAATTATTGAATTTTCCCTGTAAAACTGCGGCTACTCGTTCAAGCCCCATACCGGTATCAATGCTTGGTTTTGGAAGGGGAGTCATTGTTCCATCTTCTGAACGATTAAACTGCATAAAGACTAGATTCCAAAGTTCCAGGAACCGATCACAATCACAACCAACGGCACAATCTGGCCGGTCGCACCCAGCTTCCCTTCCCTGATCAATATGAATCTCAGAACATGGTCCACAAGGCCCAGTGTCACCCATTGCCCAAAAGTTATCTTTTTCACCAAGCCTGACAATTCGCCCTTTCGGTAGGTCTTCGATAGTTTCCCAAAGCTCATACGCTTCATCATCATCGTCAAAAACAGAAACCCAGAGCTGATCCGCAGGAAGCCCAAGTTCTTTCACCAAAAATTCCCAGGCGAAGTTGATTGCGTCTTCCTTGAAATAGTCCCCAAAAGAAAAATTCCCTAACATTTCAAAGAATGTGTGATGTCTTGCGGTGTATCCCACATTTTCAAGATCATTATGTTTACCACCTGCACGCACACATCGTTGGCTGGTCACGGCACGACTATAACTTCGTTTATCCTCGCCCATAAACACTGTTTTAAACTGAACCATACCAGCATTCACAAACAGTAGTGTGGGATCATCCTGCGGTACAAGCGATGCACTCTCCACAGGGGTATGATTATGTTCTTTGAAATATTCTATAAACCGTCTGCGAATTTCTGTTCCTTTCATAATAAATTATACTTTTAAATTAAATTTTTAAATGATGGATTCGTAAAAACTCTTCATCTTCTTCGTTAGTAAATATTCGGCTAGCACCCCCATCTTCGTTCGATCTGGCTTGCTCACATATGAACAAATATAGTTCACAAGCTAGATCAAACGAACCTGGGGCACTATCCAAACATTTACAATTCAGTGGTCTGGGCTGTTTTGAACCCAACCCGAATATTTACCTTCGTTACTGCAAATTTCTTATCATTTCAACGTACAAGTATATGCGGAAGTACTGCTTTAAATTCTGGAGTTCCAGATTTTCGAAGTAATTCATAAAGAATCATTTCTGCAGGCCCGATAACTACGTCCATATCTCGCATACGTTCCAATCCTAGTGTATGATTTACTTCAGTGCGAGACGAAACTGCATCTGCGACCACCCATGGCGTAATTCCTATCTCCTGCAATCCGGCAGCAGTCTGGTAAATACAAATATGGGTTTCAACTCCAACAAGTATTGCTGTTGTTACCGATGCCGGCAACGCAGTAATAAGCTTCTTTGTTTCTCTGTTTGCAAGGGCATTAAAAACTGTTTTGTCAGGGCGAGGAACATCGACCATCAATTTCTCCAACTCTGGAACATATGCGCCAAGACCTTGTTTGTACTGAGTATTCCCGATTATTGGAATGTCGATTATTTTTGCGCAATGAATCATCTTTGCAATAGTTGCAGTAACCTTATCCGCATTATGAATTTGACGCATTAATCGATCCTGGGGATCAATGATATGGAGATAGCAATTTTCTGGTAGCAGCATGGCTAAATTTCCTTTTTATATCCATGAGCCTGTTGATTTAATGCCTTTTCGCCCGATCTCTTCGTTAAATGAAAAATTTTATCCTCGGAATATCAACCATATGCCTGCGGTAAAATTTTTCATTTACCTCGACATCGAACAAAAATGCTATTAAATCAACGGACTCATCCGTGTACAAAGGCAACAAAAAAAACTCTTCTCCCCCATTCTTAAAACAAAAAAACGCATTCGTAAAGAATTACGAATGCGTTTTTTAATTTCTTATCCACACTGCGCAAAACCTAACAAGTTTTGCGCAGTTCCAGTCAACAAAAAAGTAACTGTTCAGCTGCACCACATCTGGCGTCCCTGAAACACCTACAGGTACAGAAGTTTGATAAAGCAAGGTGCGGTTAATTGGACGCTTACACAGTTACAGTTCAGTGTTATGTCAACATCAGGTGTTACTGATTAGTGATCTACAGCAGATCCTGATCCCATTGGAACACGAATGTCCTCAACAAGGTGCTGGATATGCTCTGGTGGAGGTGCAGTAAAACTCGAAACAGTAAGGGCAATAGCAAAATTAATCAATGCACCTATTGCACCAAAGGAGCTAGGAGCTATTCCAAGTAACCAATTTGATGCATTATCAGCTGCCATGGCTGTTCCAGGAATAAAGAACCAACCTTTAAACCAGAAAATATAGACAAGAGTAGTACTAAGTCCTGCAAGCATTCCAAGCACGGCGCCAATGTTATTGACACGTTTTGCAAAAATTCCCATCATAAGAGCCGGAAAAATTGAAGATGCTGCAAGCCCAAAGGCGAGAGCTACAACCTGTGCCGCAAATCCTGGAGGATGCAGTCCGAGGTATCCCGCAACAACAATAGCACCTGCCATCGCAATACGACCTGCCATAAGCTCTGTTTTATCGTCAATATTTTTTGCAATAATCCCCTTTACTATATCATGAGAAATAGCAGAAGAGATGGCAAGCAACAGTCCGGCAGCCGTTGAAAGTGCGGCCGCAATTCCACCAGCTGCAACGAGTGCAATAACCCAGTTAGGTAACTTTGCAATTTCTGGATTGGCAAGAACCATGATATCACGATCAACTTTGACCATTTCATTTTTAACAGGGTTACCGTTTGCATCCTTATAATTTTTACCAACATACTGAATACGTCCATCACCATTGAAATCTTCATACTTTAAAAGACCGGTTTTTTCCCAGTTGGTAAACCAAGCCGGTAAATTATCAATCTTTAAATTTTGGCTGGTATCGGGTGCAATAGATTCTGCCTGAATCGTATCAATCAGATTCAAACGAGCCATGGCTCCAACTGCAGGAGCTGTGGTGTATAAAATTGCAATAAAAACCAGTGCCCAACCAGCGGAAGAACGTGCATCACGAACCTTTGGCACAGTAAAGAACCTTGTGATTACATGGGGAAGTCCAGCCGTACCAATCATAAGCGACATGGTCAGCAGAAACATATTCAACGTGCTCCCCTTTTGCGTCGTATATTCGGCAAAGCCTAAATCCTTTAGTGTTCCATTAAGCTTCATCAGAAGGTCCACATCTGTTCCTTCCATTGTTGCCCCAAGACCAAGCTGAGGAAGTGCAACTCCTGTGAGCTGTAAAGAAATGAAGACGGCAGGTACAGTATACGCAAAAATCAGAACACAATACTGAGCAATCTGTGTATAGGTAACGCCTTTCATTCCACCAAGCACAGCATAGATAAAAACGATTCCCATCCCAAGGAAAAGGCCATACTCAAACTGAATTTCAAGGAATCTGGAAAAAGCAACTCCAATACCTTTCATCTGACCAATAACATAGGTAAGAGATGCTACTATCAGACAAATAACAGCCACAACACGGGCAGTCTGCGAATAAAACCTGTCACCGATAAACTCTGGCACGGTGAATTTTCCATATTTCCTCAAATATGGAGCAAGAAGCATGGCAAGCAGGCAATACCCACCTGTCCACCCCATAAGATATACCGAGGCGTCATAGCCTTTAAAGGCGATAAGACCTGCCATAGAGATAAACGAGGCGGCTGACATCCAGTCAGCACCCGTGGCCATACCATTTAAGACGGGATGTATCCCTTTACCGGCAACATAGAATTCACTGGTAGTTGTAGCACGCGCCCTAATGGCAATAAAAATGTACAGAGCAAATGTAGCCCCGACAACTGCGTAAGTCCAAATTTGTAAGTTTGTCATTCTTTCATTCCTCCCTAGTCTTCACTGACGTTAAATTTACGGTCAAGCTGATTCATACGCCAGGCGTAAAAAAAGATCAGAGCCACGAAGGTATAGATAGAACCTTGCTGGGCAAACC
>JAOZTO010000058.1 GCA_029942265.1 Desulfocapsa sp. | reverse complement strand
CAACTCCTCCAGCCCCAACTCCTCCAGCCCCAACTCCTCCAGCCCCAACTCCTCCAGCCCCAACTCCTCCGCCAAGCCCAAGCGCTTGATTGGGTCGATAGTTTAAGTAGGAAAAAAGGAACTATAAGGGACTGTCAACATACTGTTGACAGTCCTTCTTTTGTGTCAGATGTTTACAATTAGTTGAGAGCGATATGTTGCTAAAAAGGATAGTACAGCTATATTTTCTTCTCCCCATCCTGCTACTTAGTGGATGTGCGGATGAACAATTTCAAGCTACCACCAATCTCGAGCAATTCAGGCAGCAATATGAAGAGAAACAGAAGACGTTTAACAGGAGTCAAAAAGATGTTTTTTCGCCTGACACATTGAGTGGCGATACCGGTACAGGTGATTATCTGTTAGGAGCTGGTGATTTACTCACAGTAAAGGTCTATGAGAGTGATGAATTAGATACAGAGGTTCGAGTATCATCGCGTGGTGAGATAAGCTTGCCATTGTTGGATAACGTTGATGTTTTTAATCTGACCACTGCAGAAGCTGAAGAGAAAATAGAATCGCTTTATCAGGAAAAGTATATTCATGATCCTCATGTTATTATTCATATTAAAGAACATGTTAGTAAACAGATCACTCTCGTGGGGGCAGTTAATAAACCAGGCACTTATGATTACGTGACCAGGAGAAGATTGCTTGACGTACTTGCCGTTGGTAATGGACTATCTGAAAAAGCTGGAGCAATTGCTTATGTAACAAGAGAAGATCCAGAGACCAAAGAACGAAAGCGCTATGCAATCAACCTTGAATCATTGCTACAGCAGGGAAACATGCGTGAGAATATGGTAATTCTTGGCGGAGATGTAATTTTTATCGCCAAATCGGGACAATGCTTTGTTGATGGTGCTGTTCGGAAACCTGGTAATTATCCTCTAAAAGGAAAAATGACCATCACCGAAGCTCTTGCTTTGGCAGGGGGACTTGCTTCTTATGCTGATGATAATGGAATCAAACTTATTCGTTATATGGGGCCAGATCGTGAACGTGCTATTGTGTCACTTCGTTACAGTGATTTACAGGGTGGAATGGGAGACACACTCTTTTTGCAGGATCAGGATGTGATTTTTGCAGAATCAAGTAGCATGGGACTTATGACTTCCGGTTCCGGAATCTCGGTCGGTTTTTTGGGAACCGGGTTTACATATCGTGATCCTAAATCCACCACATCAAGTAAGTAACAGTATTTAACTTACTTTTAGAACGCCGTGAATATCAAAAATCAAATTAGTAATGCACCTTTCTTTATTATCTGTTTTGTGTTGTTTACAGTTCCATTCATATTTGGAGCTGTTCATCCCATTGTTTATGCCACGTATTCTGCAATAGTTTATATTGGTATAGGTAGTTACTTATGCTTTGCATACCCATTTTCCTGGACCAACACACCTTTAATACAAAAGCGCTGGCTTTTTCCTCTGTTGTTACTTTTGTTGTACTGCATATTCCAGTCTGTACCTCTTCCCTTGTCATGGATAGAAATACTCTCTCCTGCTAGAGCAGAGCGAGTAATGATGGTGAATACACTTGCTCATACCAACCAGCAGTATGTCACATTAAGTGAACATGGCCAACTCAGTATTGCCCCCACACTGTTACTCATTGCGTTGTTGCTCTATTATTGTGGATTAAAAGCGCTGTTAACGCACAAAGATACCTTTTTTCATACAATTTACCTTATCATTATAGTTGTTGGTGTCCTTGAGGCTCTATACGGAATTTTCCAGTTTCTCAGTCCCCGAATAGGTATTCTCTGGCTTCCTGTTACAGGAGGCCGAGCGGCATACGGTACAATCATCTACAAAAACCAGTACGCGTCATTTTTAAATATGTGTTGGCCATTGGCACTGGCGGCGGCAAGTGTTTATTTACAAAGCTATTTGACATCGGTATCTGGGAAAAAAAGAAAAAAATCGATCAAAGAGCGAATAAGAAGGATGGATGAAAAGGCAAAATCTGCTCCTCTTTTCTTTCTGGCAACAGGAATTATGATATTATCGGTTCTCTTTTCTCTCTCCAGAGGTGGAATGATTGCCATGTTGCTTGTTATGATATTGCTTAATTTTTATTTACCGGTATCTAGAAAAATAAAAGTTCTTTTTATAGGCTTATTTCTCTTATTTATGTCAGCTTTTGGTGCAATGCTGGGGCTAGACACCGTTTTTGCAAGGTTTGACTCCATTGGTCAGTCGGGAGCAACGCGGCTTGAAGCGTATATGGCAAGTATACCAATGATGATGGATCATGTTTTTACAGGCATAGGTTTTGGTTCCTACTCGTTACTCTCGGCCGTCTATTTAAAAGGATTCTCCCCTAACGTGAATTGGGATAAGGTACATAATGAATATATTCAGTTCACTATAGAGCTTGGAATACCAATGGCAACACTGTTTTTTATCTGGCTTGCTGTTGCAATGTCTCTAGCCGGTGGTAAGCTCTTTAGAATAATTAATAACAGAACGGAAGGAGTACAATTGGGTGCTCCGGTTATTATTGCAGGTGGCGCATTTTGCGGATTAGTCGGTTTTTTCGTCCATGGAATAGTTGATTTTGGCTGGCGTTTACCCGCTAATCTCTTTTATGTAGTTACGCTGGCAGCCCTTGTTTCTTATGGCCTTGAATGGCATGGAAAAAGAAAAAATCCACAGAAAAAAAATTAGAGGGTACTGAACATGATACCTGACATTAGTAAATTTATCGATATCCATACCCATATTCTACCAGATATTGATGATGGCCCCCAAAATATGGAAGAGAGTGCCTCCATGGCACGCTGTTATGTGGCATTGGGTATCCATACAATAATTGCAACACCGCACTTTATCCCAGGGACTGCCTGGGCAGCAAATCGTGAAAAAGTTAGACAAAAAACAGAAGAAGTACAAACTTATTTTAACGAACAAAATATAGCCTTGAAGCTTCATCCTGGTATGGAAATAGCCTATCATGGAAAATTGATGGCCAGGCTTGAAAAGGGGATTTTGCAATCATTGGCAAACAGCAATTATTATCTTCTTGAACCTTCCTTTCAAGATTCGCAGTATGATCTCTTGCAATGCGCAAGACAGTTTATGGAGCAAGGGCATAAGGTGATTATGGCGCATCCTGAACGAATTCAAGCGTTCCAGAAAAAACAGACTGCTCTTTATGAAGCCATACAAAGCGGCTTGGAAGTACAGCTAAACAGTGGTAGTCTTCTCGGAAAATTTGGAGAAGTATGTAAAGAGACGGCAATGAAGTTTATTGCAGCAAAGAGTGTCCATTATCTAGCGTCGGATGCTCATTCTGTTGAGAATAGAAAACCGTTGGATGTAGCAGAATGGAAACAGATAAACGATATCCTTGGTGATAAACTTCACTGTACCTTATGCATCGATAATCCTCAAAAAATTACAATGAATGCCCATGCTAAATAACAATAAAAACCAGTATCTTGAATCGGACAATCAATTACTTGTTCGTGAAAACCAGCAACAACTACCTAGTGTTGAGGTACGTGAAGTTGTACCTGAATTTAAAGATGAGATTGATCTTAGAGATCTTCTGGATGTGTTGATCAGGCGAAAATGGGTTGTTGTCACATCGCTGGTTTTTATCTTTTTTTCTGTTGCCCTCATTACGTTTTCTATGACACCACAGTTTAAAGCTCGCGGTTCCCTGAAGGTATCTGCCCAATCATCCAACCTTACCAAATTTGATAGTCTTGAAGGAAATGCTCTTAAAACCATGGAGTTTCAACAAACTCAGGTGAAGTTACTTCAAAGTGAACAATTGGCATTGAGAGTAATGGATCTGCTGGAGTTAAATCAAAATAAAGTTTTTAACTCTAAAATTGGTGAGAAAGCCGAAGGGTCTGATGCTGTAGGATTGCTTGATACCATTAAGAATTTTGTACGTGCCGATAAGTCCAACGATTCTGTTAATATTCTTTCAGATGATGCAAAACAACATATCCTCCAAGATCGAATCCTTGGAAGCTTTAAGAATCGTTTTAAAGTTAGCCCAATTCGAAATAGTGAACTCATCGAATTAACATTTGAAACACCTGATCCTGTCTTATCAGCTGAAATTACCAATGCTGCGATGGATGAATTTATAAATATGCACATGGATGGTGGTTTACAACGATCCCGTGACGCATCACGTTTTCTGGGTAAGCAGATTCTTTCTGCTCAAATTAAGCTTGAAAAATCAGAAATTGCATTGCAGAAGTTTGCACGAAAGATTGGTGTTGTTTCAATGGATCCTAAGCTTAATATGGTTCTTCGACAGATGGAAGTGCTCAACGATTCACTGGCCAAAGCACGATCAGCAAAGATTTCAGCAGAGGCAAGATACGAACAGGTTGGAGAGATGGATTTAAAAGAATTTGCCCAACTCTCTCAGAGTCCTCTTGTTCAGGATTTGCGAAGTAAGTATGCAACATTAAAGGCAGAATATGAAGATATGGGTACAACGTTTAAACCTGGATATCCTGGAATGCAAAAAATTAATGCCAAAATGGAGGAGTTGGTTAGTCGAGTTGAAGCAGAGCGTGTAAATATTATCAACTCAATTAAAAATGATTACAAAACAGCAGTAAAGACAGAAAAATACCTCACAGAGCAGGCAGATATCCAGAAACAGAGAGCACTTGATCTTGAAGAAAAAGCAACACAATACAAAATATATCAACGTGAAGTTGAAAGTAGTAAGACTATCTATCAGAGTTTATTGCAACGCTCTAAAGAAATTGAGGCAACTGTTGGGGCAGCTGTTACAAATATTCAGATTATCGATCGCGCTAGACCACCGCTCTTTCCCTATAAACCACGGGTTGCTTTAAATCTCCTGCTTGGTATGGTTCTTGGCTTATTTGCAGGCATTGGCGCAGCTTTTCTTCTGGAATATTTTGATAATACCATTAAGAGCCCTGATGAAATGGCCGATCGGTTTCATATTCCTGTTCTTGGTCTTATTCCCTACGATAAAGAATCTGTTGATGATCGGACAATGATGGCACTAAAATTCTTCAATGACCCCCGTTCACCTGTCGCAGAATCATTTCGTACCACCATGACAGCGGTTCGCCTTTCAGTTGCTGATGATCCGCCAAAGGTGATCCTGGTTACAAGTGTCTTGCCCGGTGCTGGTAAGAGTTCTTTGTCAAGTAACGCTTGTCTCTCATATCTTGCAGATGATGAAACCTGCTTACTGATTGATTGTGATTTAAGAAAGCCAAGCTTACATCGTGTATTTAAAAATGGTGAAAAAGGTACTGGACTCTCCTCTGTGCTGAGTGGTATGAAAAAATTCAGCGATGTAATCACCAAAACCGATTTTGAGGGCCTTGACTTTATCAGTAGTGGGCCATTACCACCAAATCCCGCAGAAATGCTTTCTTCTAAACGGATGCGTCAGTTACTACACATGGCAACAAGAAAATATGATAAAGTCATTCTTGATGGCCCTCCGTACCAGGGATTTGCAGAAATTCTTGTATTGGCAAATATGGCTGATGGCGTGATTTTGATTGCCGTTGAAGGTGATACGCCACGTGAAGGCGTTAGGCATTTTCGCAAGGCATTGACTAATGTTGGTGGTCGAATACTTGGAGCAATCATCAACAAATCAGGGCAGAAAAAAGGGTATGGATATAGCTCCTACGGGGGATATAAGTATTACGCCTATAATTATGAGTATGGGAAGGAGAGTTAATTGCTGTTCTTACGTTTTTTATGCGTAACTATTTTGTGCGCACTTGCTACTGTGCAGATACGTTTTGCTCTTTATGAACAGACAGAATATAGCCGCAATGAAAGTATGGATTCGCACCATGCGTTTCAAAGTAACCCTTATATACTAACTTGGCTTGGTAAACAAAAACATCTTTTTGATGCAGATCTTACACAAGCCAATGACCTGTATAAACAGGCTTTAATTGTTAATCCTGTTTATATTCCGGCTTGGCTTGGCCTTGCAGAATTACAGGTTGATCAGAATGAAAACGAAAATGCTAATGCAATATTAGACTATACAGGCGTATTATCTGAAGATGTAAAGCGTTGGCGTTGGGATAAAGTGTTAGTTGCCTATCAGTTTGGTAGAAATGATGTGCTTGCCTCTGATCTTTCCTATATTATTGCAGAAATTCCTGGGAAAACACGTAATAATGCATTGCGAATGGCTTTTTCATTGTGGCCAGATGCGAAAGAACTACAAAAACAGTTAGGAGAAGAATCGTTGGAATATCTGTTCCAATATGCAACTCGTAAAAGAAAGGTGGAGCAGGGGCTGATCCTTTGGGAAAATTTTAGAACAAAAACATTTGACCGTCAGGAAAAAGATACGCTGGCTTTTATCAATATGCTGATCGGGAAAAGTGAAATAGCAAGTGCCGCAACTATTTGGAAAAACTATTTTAACAATCCTCCATTCCTTTTTAACGGTGATTTCAACAAAAAACCATTACAAACAGCATTTGGGTGGCGCATAGGAAAAAATAAAGGTGCAACATGGCAAATTACAGAGCCAACAAAGAAAGAACCCCGTTATGCCTTTAAGCTTCATTTTAAACGTCAAAAAAACATTAATCTTCACAATATCATGCAGATTGTCCCATTGCAGGGGGGGCGAGTTTATGCTTTAAAAGGTGAGGTGAAAACGAAAAATCTTACCACCGATCAATTACCATTTTTTGAAGTGTACGGATATAAATGTAAAGCACCTCGTAACACAACTAAGATGTTCAGTAGTGATCAGGACTGGACTGAAATTTTTCTGCTAATCCAAGTGCCAGATGATTGCGATGCTATGGTTGTCCGATTACGCAGAAAAGAAAGTACTCATATTGACAATATACTGGGCGGTGATATTTGGCTGGCCAATCTTGAAATTGCAGAGTCCAGTGAAATTTACACTATCCTTGATGAAAAATAATGTTCACCATACAAGATAAACAATTGGCATCTCGCCTTATAAAAAAATATGCGGGGAATGTTTCAACAGACGCAATGATTGCCTTTGTTGCAGATACCAGTGGTATGCTCTCTGTATGTAAAGAACTTGTTGCAAGTAATAACCGCAACGATCAGCAAATTATTGCCTGGGTGGACGAAGAATGCCATAAACATACTGTTGATGTACGTGGATTCCTGTATGAGGTTGAGCAGGTGGTCTCAATCTTTCAGCCGGAACTTAAAAATGACAATAATTATGATGTACTTGGAGTGGAAGAAGATGCAAGCAGTGAGGAGATCCGGCAGGCATATCGAAAACTAAGTAGAAAATACCATCCTGATACAGCCGAGTCTGGTGCGGATGAAAATGGTGAAAAATTTGTTCAGATGACCAAGGCATATCATGCGCTATTAGATGGGGATGTTGAAGAACCTCAACAGCCATTCACTCCTGTTTCCGAACAAAACTGGCGAGTCGAGAGAAAGAGCGAGATCAGTGGTACACAAAAGAAAAGGAACTTATTGTGGTTTGCTGCCATTACAATTTTGATGGTTATCGTTAGCTTGGTTGTAGCAGTGAATTATAGAAATCGTGCAATGATTGTCGGGTTGCAAAACAATCATTCAGCATTTATCCCACCTGAGACAGCATTGCTGGTTGAAGATTTGATCCCGGAGGAGGAAGAAATAAAAGAAGCTCCCAAAGAAATACCTATTGAAAAAATACAAGATAAAGAACCTACGGAAAATATCGAAATTGTCAGTAGTGAAAGCAAGACAGAACGTATCATTAAAGATGAAGGTGCTACGCAGTCAAAAACAATCGATCCTGTTTCATACGAATCGAAAGATATGTTGTCACCGCAGCAATCCAGTGCAGTAGTGAAGAAAAACGAGCCAAATACAGATCATGAACCCATCACAATTTCCCGAACTCCCAAAAAGATCTTAACAGCAAAACCTTATAAATCTTCAGTTGCAGTTGCAAAAAAGAATCCGATAGTGGTTCCTCCAAAGCTTGATCGCACAGATGAAGAACGGAAAGCAGTACTACAGAAGAGAGTAGAGCAATTCTTGCTTGCATACACTGAGTCTTATAAAAATAAAGACTTGCTTGCATTCAGCCATTTCTATAATATACACGCAACGGAAAATGGAAAACCACTGGTGGAAACTCTCCCTACCTATTCTGAATTATTTCAAAAATCTAAAACAATTCTGTTTTCTATTGCTCTGTCAAAATGGAACAAGGAACGCAGAGGTATCATTGCTGATGGACGATTTCATATACTAATAGAATACTTTGATGGTAGTAAGGATGAGGGACAGGGACAGATATCCTTTTTATTAAACAACCAAAGAAACAAACTTGAAATTCTGGAATTAAATTATCGGTTTGATACGCAATGATTTTAATAAACATATTTTTATTCTGCTACTATGCTCAAATGGTAAACATTCGGGTTGGGGGCGAAAATAGGCTCAACTACTGAACTGTAAATGTTTGGATAGTGCCCCAGGTTCGTTTGATCCGGCTTGTGAACTATATTTGTTCATATGTGAACAAGCCGGATCAAACGAAGATGGGGTGCTAGCCGAATATTTACCTCAAAGGGGTGGGAATCGCCCAAGAGACCGGGCTTCTACGCTTCTGGGTAGTTATTTGTTGTTTCTAATCGATTTCGAATCATAATCTGGAGTGTATTCTGGGATAAGTTGCTGTAGGATATCTTTGATGGCGTGGCCATTATGTGATCTTGTCTTTTGCTGGAGTTGTTCCAAGCCTGTGGCGAGATCAGCACAGCTTTTTCCGTTACCTCGAAGAACCATAATCTTTTTATGGTCAGTGTCGACGATCCCTTCTCCTTCAGTGATCAATTCTTCGTATAGTTTTTCGCCTTCACGCAGGCCAGTATATTTTATTTCTATTTCAGAGTCAGGCTCACGTCCGGCAAGCTTAATAAGATCTCTTGCCATTTGAGCTATCTTGATAGGCTCACCCATTTTTAAAATAAAAATCTCTTCACCTTTGCCCATGGCTCCAGCCTGCAAAATTAATTGGGCTGCTTCTTCGATGGACATAAAATATCTGGTTATGTCGGGGTGGGTGACAGTGACTGGGCCGCCATTTTCTATTTGTCGTTTAAATAACGGTATTACTGACCCGGACGAACCAAGAACATTTCCAAATCGAACTGCCATAAAGATGGTGTTATGAATAGAGGAACTGGGGTGGCTTTTGTCGTGTTGTAATTTTTGACGAGTAGGGCTGAAACTCCCATCCCATGAACTTTTACCATACGCCAGCATCAGTAATTCAGTCAGTCTTTTTGATGCACCCATTACATTTGTAGGGCGTACTGCCTTGTCGGTTGAGACCAGTACAAAACGGTGTACTCCATGCACGATAGATGTCTCGATTAGTAATTGAGCGGCAAAAACATTGTTGTGTATAGCCTGCCAGGGATTTTTTTCCATTAAAGGAACATGTTTATAGGCTGCTGCGTGGAAAACAACAGTTGGTTTGTACTGGGTAAAGACCAGCTCGAGAAGACCTTGATCCTGAACCTTACCAAGAACAGGAACAATTTTGTGAAAGTTTTTTACGTGTTGAAGTTCCATCTGAATGGAATATAAATTTTCTTCACCTGCGTCAAAAAGAATAATTTGTTCCGGGGCAAAACGGAGAATCTGTCGACATAACTCAGAACCAATGGTTCCTCCAGCTCCAGTTACCAGAACAATTTTTTCCTTGAGATAATCACCAATTTCATTCTGATTAAGTATCACTTCTTCTCTGCCCAGAAGATCTGCATAAGAAATATCACGGATTGATTTTAAGGAAATCTTACCATCAATTAATTCGCCTAACCCAGGTAATGCCTTGTAAGGAATTTTACTTTCCAGACAAAACCCAACGAGTCTTTTCATTTCTTTTCCACTTGCTGACGCAATAGATATCAGGACTTCGTCGATTCTAAACCGGATTATATGCTCGTTGAGATCATCAACACTGCCAACGATAGGGACGCCGTGTATCTTTAAACCGGTTTTTGAATGATCATCATCAACAAGAGCAACTGCAGTGTAGGGAACCTTGTTATTGTTTTGAAGCTCCCTTAGTACATTCTCAGCAGCGTCTCCGGCACCGATCAACAACAACCTTTTCTGC
>JAOZTO010000057.1 GCA_029942265.1 Desulfocapsa sp. | reverse complement strand
AACAAGCGGATCGAACGAAGATGGGTGCCAGCCAATTAAGCAGGAATATATTCGGTTAGAGGACAGTTCTGACACCCTTTTTCCGGAAGATCAGTATTCGTATGCACCTTGGTAATAATATCCGCAACAGCACTTTTGGTATCAGGGTACAGATTATCTGATCCGATTTTTTCAAGTAGGTGTGTTCGTTCCATAACAGCCATAACCTGTCCTTTAATACCGGACATTGCAAAGCCAAGTTTCGCGGCACGAAGCCTGTCAATAATCATGGCAAGAGCTTCTTCTCCAGATGCATCCATATCATTAATACCTCGTGCATCCAGTAAAATATAGCGTAGATCCGGATGTTCTGTCCTGAACTTGGCAACCTGTTCGTCAAGGTAACTGGCATTGGCGAAGAAGAGTGCACCATCAAAGCGAACAACGGAAATATGGCGACAGCCTTTGAGTCGATAATGTTCAGCACTTTTCAACACTTTGTCTTCGTGCATGGAGAGTTCGGCCACAACCGGGCGCATAGATTTATAAAGAAAAACACCCATGGAAAGAACAAAGCCAACCATAATACCCTTGTCAAGATGTGGTGCAAAATATAGGGTTACCAGAAAACTGAGAACAGAAATAATTCCGTCATATTTTTGGGCATGCCATGCGTGAACAAATCCTTTAATGTTCACCAGTCCAATAACTGCCATCATAATAACTGCCGCAAGTGTTGCCTGGGGGAGGTGGTAGAGCAAAGGAGTAAAAAAGAGCAGTGTGATAATCACCATGATAGATGTTATTACCGAGGAGACACCTGATACAGCACCTGCTGCAAGGTTGACAGCAGATCGTGAAAATGATCCCGAAACGGCATAACTTGATCCCATAGAACCAAGGATATTAGCAAGCCCCTGGCCAATTAATTCCTGGTTAGCATCAATTTTCTGGCCTGTTTTTGCAGCCATCGCTTTGGCAATGGCGATTGCCTCCATAAAGCCAAGTAGGGAAATAATGATTGCGGTGGGAAGAAGTTTGAGAAAGCTTTTAACTGTGAGATCAGGCATGGAGATAGCTGGAAGTCCTTCCGGCACCTTACCTACAATAGCGCCGCCGCCCATCATGGTGAGTTTTGAACTGTTCAGCTCTTTGTTTTTAACTTTTAAACGCCAGGTGTTACCATCAGTTGTAGTGCCGGTAGGGATGTCACCTTTTTCATAAAATGTATATGAATCCCCATCTTGAACTGCCTCAAACTTCATTTCTCTGAGGGCTTTTCGCTGGAGATGAGCCTCTTCTTTAGCGTGGTTCATATAGTTGGTGAGGATAGCGATTTCACTTTCCATCTTAATCAGGGCAACGGAGGAACCACCATGTGCCTCGGAGTCTGAATCGCGCAATTCGTCTGCCAGATTACCAAAATCGGCACGTTTGTTTCCAAGTTCATTGATGTGTGCTGTTGTCTTATTAAATTCTTGGACTTTTTCTGAAAATCCCGGGGTATGAATTGCGGTTACATCAACACTTGTATCATTGTTAAAACCGGTAAAATATGAAATAACAGTGGTAATCAGCACAGCTACCAGAACATTCGGAATTCGTGGGTTTATCTTTTTCAGGGTCGCCATGATGGCAACTGCCGATACAGCGTATATCAAAGTCGGTAGATGCGTGTAATCCAGTGCTGCTTGGGCAACCCTCATCATGGTTTCGTAATGATGAGGAGCTTTATCTACATAAACACCAAAAAATTTGGAAAATTGGGATGAGGCAATGATAATGGCCGCTGCATTGGTAAAACCGTTGATAACGGGATGAGAAAGAAAATTCACAACCATTCCAAGGCGCAGAACACCCAAAGAGAACTGAAAGATACCAACGACAAGTGCGAGCACAATAGAATAAGTGATGAACTCAGGGGAGCCAGCTGTTGCCAGAGGTTCAAGAGACGCTGCTGACATAAGTGAAACAACTGCCACAGGGCCTGTCCCGAGTTGCCTGCTAGAACCAAACAAGGCGGCCACCATGGGTGGCAAAAACGCAGCATAGAGACCGTAATAAGCTGGAAGGCCAGCAAGCTGAGCATAGGCCATTGATTGAGGAATCAGTACCATGGCAACGGTAATTCCAGCTACCAGATCAAGTTTGAATGATGCTCCTTTATATCCTTTAAACCATAGTAGGAATGGGAAAAACTTTGTAAGAAATACCATAGCAAAACTCTTTTTTTAGTAGATTATTGTTGGGGAAACCGTTCCAGGGAGGCTGTCCGAGAAGAACCTTTCACCCAAACTCTTTAGAATTGTCTAAAAATAATGCTTGGAATATCACACGTATGCCTGCGCTTATTTTTAGCAAATTCTTCGATTTTGAATGAAATACCTGTTCTCGGCAAATCTCCTAGGTAATTAACTGAATGGTGATTCAGTAGTATTTCTTTGCAATTGGTAGTGCTGAACTGGCTATTCGTCAAGTGTTTTTTTGCTACTTAATTAAATGCTTTTTTACTTTATTGCGATGTGGTAGCATGCAATTGTGGAGGGCCGTGTACATCTGAGGCCTCTGCTGGCACTGTCTTTTGGGAAGAATAAAAATAGAAAAACCTTGCCTGGTAGCACGTTTTTAGGGTACTTTGTTTTTTTCTGGTAATTATTGCACGAAATGGCTCAGAAGTCTGAAATACGAATTTAGTACACAACTAAATGACGTCACAACAAGAGAGGAAAAATGACATTATATTGGGAAGAGGAAATAGAAACTCTGCCACGGGTTGGGCTTGAGTCCATTCAATTGAAGCGTTTGCAACATCTTGTGGCACGAGTATACAAGACTGTTGCTCCCTATCGTGAAAAAATGGATGCGGCTGGAGTAAAACCGAAAGATATTCAATCTCTTGCTGATCTTACAAAACTTCCTTTCACTGTTAAAGAAGACTTGCGTGATAATTACCCCTTCGGATTATTTACTGTACCGATGGATCAGGTGGTTCGGGTGCATGCATCATCTGGTACCACAGGAAAACCAACGGTTGTTGGCTATACTAAAAAGGATATTAAAACCTGGTCGGGTCTTATGGCGCGAGCGCTCACCTGTGCAGGTGCCACATCCAGCGATATGATACATAACGCCTATGGTTATGGTCTTTTCACTGGCGGTCTTGGTGCTCATTATGGCATTGAACGACTAGGCGCTACCGTAATCCCGGTTTCTGGCGGAAATACAAAACGTCAAATCACTATTATGAAGGATTTTAAATCAAGTGTATTGCTTGCAACTCCTTCCTATGCATTAAATCTTGCAGAAACCATGAATGCACTCGGTGTTGATCCGAAATCTCTTTCCCTTCGTGTTGGCGTTTTTGGAGCAGAGCCATGGAGTGAAAACATGCGTGATGAAGTGGAACGTAAATTGAATATTAAGGCTGTGGATATCTACGGCTTATCAGAGGTCATAGGCCCTGGTGTTGCCATGCAGTGTCTTGAAGGCGAAAAGGGATTACACATTTTTGAAGATCATTTCCTGCCTGAAATAATTGACCCTGATACAGGCGAAGTACTTCCGTTAGGTGAGAAGGGCGAACTTGTCTTCACAACACTCACTAAAGAAGCATTTCCCATTATCCGCTATCGAACCAAAGATATTACTCGGTTGCTGTATGATGAGTGTGCCTGTGGCCGAACAATGGTTCGTATGGATAAAGTGACAGGAAGAACCGATGATATGCTGATTATTCGTGGTGTTAATGTCTTTCCATCTCAGATTGAGCATGTGCTTATGGGAACCAAGGGAGTTGAGCCACATTATCAGATTGTTGTGAATCGTGAAGGTAATATGGATACCATGTCGGTTGAAGTGGAGGTGAGTGAAGATATTTTCTCTGATGAGATTAAAACACTTGAAAACCTTAATAAACGTATTCAGATGGATATTAAGGATATGCTAGGCGTATCATGCAGAGTGAAACTTGTGGAACCAAAGAGTATCCAGCGCAGTGAAGGAAAGGCGCAACGGGTTATCGATAATCGAAATTTATAGGAGATCTGACACATGCGAGTAGAACAGATTGCGGTATTTTTAGAGAATAAGTCGGGTCGCTTGGCTGAAATAACAGCAAAGCTTGCTGAAGAGAATATCAATATTCGGGCACTGTCCGTTGCTGATACCGCAGATTTTGGTATCCTCCGTCTTATCGTTGATGATGTGGAAAAAGCAAAAACAACACTCAAATCAAACGGTTTTACCGTCAGTGTCACCAACGTGATTGCTGTTGAAGTGGCTGATAAAACAGGCGGCCTTGCCGGTGTGTTGAAGACCATTGAAGAAGAGAAGCTGAACGTTGAATATATGTACGCATTTGTGAATCAGAGTGGAGAAAATGCAGTGTTGATTTTCCGGTTTGATGATATGGATAAGGCCATAGAGGCTTTGCAGCGTACCGGCTATGCAATTCTTAGCGGTGAGGAAATCTGTAGTTTGTAGTGGGTTCTGTCGAGGATGGCGGATGAGTATATTCTTTCCATCAGATGGTGAACCCAACCCGAATATTTACAAGTCAGTTAAACAGATACTATTATTACTTATAGGAGAATTATAGATGAAGAAAAGTATTGCCCTAATCCTGACAATCCTCTTGGTCACAATTGCTTCACTGGCAACAGCCAAGGATGATCCACTTGCAGCCTGGAAACCTGACTTTGATCCGAGTGGCGCAGAGTTTACTTATATTCTCTCCAATATTTCACATCCGGTCATTGAAGGTGTTGCTGTCGGATACAGAATTCGTGATGCTGTCTGGGAAAAAACCAACGGACGTATCTATGTTGATTTTCGTCCTCTTGCTCAGCTTGGCGGAGAAAAAGACGTTATCAGTAAACTGAAACTCGGTGCTGTTCAGGGAATGCTTTCTTCCTCAGTTGCTGCGGCAAATGTTTCCGATCGTCTTGGTATCGTCAATCTTCCTTATGTAGTCGATACCTTTGATAAACTTGATACTTTCCGTAATACTCCAGAACTTTGGGAGCCATTTGCAAATGGTGCCCAAAGACAGGGGTTGCTGGTAGCTGATATTACTGGGTATGGTTTGTACGGTTGGGCTACAACCACACCGGTTAAGAATCTTGCCGATGCCAAGAACGTAAATTTCAGAATTGCTGAAGCTCCTGTGAATACCGATACTTACAAGGCATGGGGGCTCAAGTTTACCGTTATGCCTTGGCCGGATGTACCTCAGGCTTTACAGACTGGAGTTATTACTGGTCTTGATCATACAGCCATCGTCTGTAGTATTACCAAAAAATTTACCATTGCTAAAAATTTCACCGAACTTAATTATGCACAGGGACTCTTTATCCACCTCGTAAACAAACGCTGGTTGAATAAGCTTCCCAAAGATTTGCAGGAAACTTTCCTGGGTGTTATCGCAGAAGAAAGTGCCAAAACTCGTGTTCTGACAAGAGAGCAGTATAAAACTCAGATCGCTAAGGCCAAAGAGGCCAATGTCCAGTTTTATCAGCTTAGTGATACAGATATCGCAACCCTGAAAAAAGAGGCCGAGCCAGTTCTTGCCAAATGGGGTAAGAAAATTGGACAGGATTATCTCACCAAAGTTCAAAATACTCTTGGGAAATAATAAGTTGTTTGGTTAGGAGTAGTTACGTCTTCAAGGGTCGATGGTGTTACATCGGCCTTTTTTGTTTTGTCTGGAAAGTTCATGCTGAAAAAAGTCTTTATTAAAATTGACCGTATATTCATCTTCTTTGAAGAATGGGCACTGTTTGGTGCTGTGGCCATTGCTCTCCTTACAGCTATGGCCAATGTTGTTTTACGCAAAGCCACCAATGATTACAACCTTTACTGGTCAGACGAAGTTGTTCGTAAGGTTATCTTCTTTTCCACATATGTTGGGTGTATTGCAGCCATTCGCAGCCGTAGCCTGATCCGTATTGACGCCCTGCCTCAGATACTTCCAATCCTGAAAAAACCCCTGGCGTTGTTTTCCCATATAGCTGTGCTTGTCTTTTCAACATTCATGGTCTATCTCGGAATCCAGATGACCATCATGATGTACGGTGATGAATATGCTTTGACAGCAACTCTCAGGATTCCCGAATGGTTTTTTTACGCAGTACTCCCTCTTATGGGAGCGATGATGTTTATCCGCACCTTGATCGTGGCGTATGAAGATTGGTTTGGCGTCGATATTACTGGAGGGAAGTGATTATGGGGGATGGATACCTTTTAATTGCAGCCGTCCTGCTTGGTTGCCTTGCGTCAACAATGCCGGTTTTTATGGCACTGTTTTTCACCGGCATCCTCGGTCTTGTTTACCTTGAAGGGATTGATCCTCTGATTGTGATAGAGGTTCTTTACCGTTCTATGGATAAATTTGCCCTGGTGGTAGTGATGTTTTTTGTGCTGTGCGGCAACATCATGACCAAGGGATCGATTGTGGAAAAACTCATCAAGACGGCCAACGTACTTGTGGGCTTTCTTCCCGGTGGATTGGCCATGGCAGGAATACTTGCCTGTGGATTCTTCGGTGCCATTTCTGGTTCAACTGTGGCAACCGTTGTTGCTATTGGTGGATTTATGATTCCTGCGCTGATAGAAAACCAGTACGATGAAAAATTTGCTGTGGGGGTCATGACGACGGCTCCCATACTTGGTGTGATAATACCGCCATCCATTGCCATGATTCTGTACGCTATGGTGAGCAACGACCAGCTTGAAGCTCTTTTTCTGACAGGATTTATTCCCGGCCTTCTGATCATGGCAGCCATGTCTGTTTACTCCTGGTTCGTATGCAAAAGAATGGGTATGACCAGAAAAAAACGCCCATCGCTACAAGAGACCCTGGGTGTGGTGAAGGAAAGTATCTGGGCTCTTTTTCTGCCCGTGCTAATTTTTGGAGGTATCTACTCAGGGCTTTTCACAGCGAATGAGGCGGCGGTGGTGGCCTGTTTTTATGCATTTTTTGTGGAAATTGTGATCCATCGGGATATGAAAATCGTTGATGTTAAAAAGGTCATTGTTTCCTCTGCCATCACGTCGGCTACTTTGCTGGTGATTGTGGCCGGAGCTTCGGTTTTTGGCGAATACCTGACCTTTGAGCAGATTCCCGGTAAAATTGCCACGGTAGTGGTTGAGAACATCTCTTCAACATGGGTGTTTTTGCTTTCGGTTAATGTAATCCTGCTGTTTATCGGGATGTTTATGGATATCATCTCAGCGACACTTATACTCACACCCATCTTCTTACCGCTACTCAGTAAGTTTGGGATTGATACCATGCACTTTGGCTTGCTAATGACTATCAACCTTGGTATCGGCTACTGCACGCCACCCCTTGGTGTTAGTCTTTATATTGCAGGAGCGACTGTGGACAGGGATATTCTGTATGTGTCAAAGGCTGTTATGCCGTTTCTTGTTATTCAGCTTGTCATTTTGATGATCCTTACATTTCTGCCGGATATTGTTTTACTGCTACCAAGACTTGTGTATGGATATGGTCAGTAGTCGCCCCAATTCCTCGTTGTGAGAAAATTTTTTATCACGCCTCGATTTGGAACGAAAATGCTAATTATTCAAGGCACCCTTTAGTGGAGAATGAGATGGAACCCAAAATTATTATTCCTGTTGATGACTCATCGACTGCACAGGCAACAATAGATTATGTGATAGATAAACGGATACTCTTTCCTCGTTCTCTTAGTCTATTGTATGTGATTAATCAGGAACAGCTTGCTTATCGAATGATCCCTGACTTTCAGCTTGATATGGTAAAGAAAAACTCCAGAAATGCTGGACAGAAACTGTTGGGAAAATACAGCACACAGATGAATGAAATGGGGTTTAGTTGTGATTTGATACTGGAATCTGGCGAACCTCGTCAGATTATAACCAATATCACCAACGATCAGAATTTTGATCTGTTAGTGATCGGTCGTCACGAAGGGGGAGGGGAGATTCGTGATGTTCTGTTCGGTTCTCTGGCCAATTATGTTTTGCATAATGTTCGCTGTCCCGTACTGCTTGTTTAGGAAAAATGTTCAGGTTATTTGATGTACGTTCCTTAGCTGTAATCTCTTACAGCTTTGAGTTTGAAATTAAAACTACACTGTAACTCAATAGTAAAAAATCGGGTTGGGTTCAAAACAGCTCCAGAACACTAAGTAGTTACCTAATATTTTGTAATTAATTGATATAATATATGTACTGGGAAAAAGAAAAAGAGTGTATGGACAGGAATGATTTGGATACTCTCCAGCTTGAGCGTCTACAATCAGTTGTGAATCGGGTTGGCAATCGTGTGCCATTCTACCGAAGTAAGTTCACTGAGATGAACTTTGACTACGAAAAAATCAATTCACTTGATGATATTCGAAAGCTGCCCTTTACCACAAAGCAGGATCTGCGCGACAGCTATCCTTATGGGCTGTTTGCGGTTCCGCTGCGTGAGGTGGTTCGTCTCCATTCTTCTTCCGGCACAACCGGACAGGCAACAGTGGTTGGCTATACTCAAAATGATATTAAAAACTGGTCTGATCTCGTTGCCCGCGTGCTTACAGCGGCAGGAGTCACAGCAGATGATGTGATTCAAATAGCTTTTGGCTATGGACTCTTCACCGGTGGTTTTGGGCTTCATTATGGCGCAGAACGGCTTGGCGCTTCGGTTATTCCAATTTCAGCAGGAAATACCAAACGGCAGATCCAGATCATGCAGGACTTTAAGACCACGGCTCTTGTCTGCACGCCATCCTATGCCTTGAATATTGCGGATGTACTCTTTGATATGGGCATTAATCCGGCAGGACTTTCTCTAAAATTCGGCCTTTTTGGTGCAGAACCCTGGTCAGAGGCCATGCGGCATGAGATTAACACCAAACTTGGGATCAAAGCCACGGATAACTATGGACTCTCAGAAGTGATGGGGCCAGGGGTCGCAGGAGAATGTAGCGAATGTAAAGGATTACATATCAATGAAGATCATTTTTTTGTGGAAATTCTTGATCCAGACACATTAGAACCTGTTCAGGAAGGAGAGGTTGGGGAGCTTGTTATTACTACGCTTACCAAAGAAGCATTTCCAATGATTCGTTACCGAACCCGTGATTTGACCAAATTCATACCAGAACCCTGTCCATGCGGACGCACATTTAAACGAATGCACCGAGTTCTTGGTCGTACCGATGATATGCTCATTATCAAAGGAGTGAATGTTTTCCCAACCCAGATCGAATCTGTTCTTTTTAATGTCGATGGGACAGAACCCCATTACCGCATTATTGTTGAACGTGAAAACCATCAGGATAAGGCAACGATCATGGTGGAAGTGAAGGAATCACTTTTCTCCGATCAGATGAGAAAACAACGGGAATTGATTGATACCATCCGCAAGCAGCTTAGTTCCGAGCTTGGTATTGGCGTAATCGTCAAACTTGTGGAAGAAAAAACGTTGGAACGTTTTGAAGGTAAAGGTCAGCGAGTTATTGACAAGAGGGAACTATGAATCGATTAAATGAACGTGCTCTGGACAGTTTACGTGATGTTTCACTGCAATGGGATTTTCAACCAGGTGCCGATGCTTCACTTCTAATTCGCATGGGTGGAACCCATGTACTCTGTGGAATTACCATTGAAGAAAAAGTGCCGCCTTTTTTGAAAGATACCGGAAAAGGATGGATAACAGCAGAATACGGAATGTTGCCCTGCGCAACAGATTCACGCTACAAACGTGAAATTGGCGGGCGATCAGGCAGAACCTACGAAATTCAAAGACTTATTGGGCGTAGTCTCCGAATGATGGTTGATCTAAGCACAATTGGCGAACGCACCATTCGGGTGGATTGTGATGTGTTAAACGCAGATGGGGGAACTCGCACTGCTTCCATAACAGGAGGGGCGCTGGCACTGAATCATGCAATGAAAAAGCTTGTGAAGAATGGTAAGCTTGCAGAAATGCCATCAATTCTTCCGGTAGCAGCAATTTCAGTTGGCATCATCGAAGGGAAAGCATGTCTTGATCTCGATTATTCCGAAGATTCGCAGGCGGAAGTGGATGCTAATTTTGTAATGAGTGGCGATGGTCGCTGGATTGAAATTCAATCTACGGCAGAGGGCGCACCGTTTAGCTCAGAAGCTTTTCAGGAAATGACAGCTCTTGCTGAAAAAGGAATTACGGAGCTGTTTGAACTCTGG
>JAOZTO010000056.1 GCA_029942265.1 Desulfocapsa sp. | reverse complement strand
ATTGTTGGCAACTGTTATTACACGTTCAATCGCCCTGGGGACAGGGCTCCTACGCGATTCAATCATTCCATGAGATTGTTCTCGGACAGGCTCCTATCGAACAATATCCCCAATACGTCCCCAACGAATAGAAGTAAATCGATCCACAGACAGGAGCGGTTCTTTTAAATTCCATGACCAATAGAGTATAAAGGCTTTACCAAGCACTTCATTAACATCAACAAAGCCCCAAAATCTACTGTCATAGCTATTGTCACGATTATCTCCCATAACAAAAATATGACCTTCCGGTACCGTAACCGGCCCCATATTATCACGAGGCCCATTTGATGCTTTCATAATGTCGTTTCCGGTGTAATATGCGTGTGGATTATTAGTCAATGCGCCGTTGAGATAGAGCTGCTTATCTTTGATTTCGATTGTGTCACCTGCCACACCAATAACACGCTTGATATAATCAATTGAGCGATCTTTGGGGAATCTGAAGACCACAATATCATCATGTTCCGGAGTTTTCCAGGGGATCAGAGTAGCTCCATTCATAGGTATCTTAATGCCATAAATAAACTTATTTACAAGCAAGTGGTCACCGATCTGTAAAGTCGGCAACATGGACCCAGAAGGAATTTTAAAAGCCTGAACGATAAAACTTCTGATAAAAAGAGCGAGTAAAACAGCAATAAGAATTGCTTCAATATACTCGCGAACTACTGATTTTCCAGTTTTTTTGATACCTGTCACAATGTGCTCCGTTATATTTATAAATGAGTCTGTTTATTTAATAGTAAGGAAGGGTTTTTACGAGTCTTCCATTGTTTAAAGGGGAATGCCTAAAGCAAAACTACTCGAAAGCAACATCAATTACAAGGTACCGGTTTATATGTGAACAAGCCTGATCAAACGAAGATGGAACATTGGCCGAATATTTACAAAAAATCAACAAATTCCATCGTTCAGATTCAATACACCACATAATGGTGAACTCATTTTAAGAACTGCTATATATAGTGCTTTTGTGTTCATTTCTAAAGCCTACCTTTTCCTTAACCACCTGTTTTAGCAACAAGAAAAAAACTTTATCTGCTCATCTCCTTGACAAACGTATTTTTTTGTGCGCTTTATATGTATAATAACAAGTTCGTAAAAAGGTCAAATTTTAAATGGCTAAGTACATAGCCTCAACAGGTTGCGTACATTTAATTTACCCCACGTTGCTATACAAAAAATATGAAACTGCCTTTTCTTTCCAATGAAGATCTCGTTGTCGGTATTGATATCGGTTCACATGCGGTCAAAGTCTGTCAACTTAAACGAACTGACAAGGCATACGCTGTTATAAATCTTGGCAGTGCAACACTCCCTGAAGATGCTGTGGATGACGGAACTTTGAATGATCCTGATGTCGTGGGAGAAATAATAGCTGAACTCTTTAAAAATTTAAAAATTAAACAGAAAAAAGTTGGCTTTTCCATCTCTGGATATTCTGTAATTGTGAAAAAAGTAAACCTTGCAGTGATGTCAGAAGAAGACCTTGAAGAACATATACAAACAGAGGCTGAACAATATATTCCTTTTGATATTGAGGATGTGTATTTGGATTTTCAGGATCTTAAAACTGGAGACTCCGATGGTGAACGAACCGACGTTATGCTCGTTGCCGCTAAAAAAGAAATTGTCGATGACTATCTTGAAATGCTTGAAGGACTAAACCTTAGGCCGGTCATTGTTGACGTGGATGGGTTTGCTCTCGAAAATACATACGAGTACAACTATCCTAAAGATGAAAATGTAGCACTTGTTGATATCGGTGCATCAAAGATGAATATCAACATTATTTCAAAAGGTGTTTCTGTTGTTGCTCGAGATATAGTAGTTGGAAGTCGCCAGTTGACCGAACAGATACAAGACACTTTTGACATTGAATTTGAAGAAGCTGAAGCACTGAAACTTGGCCATATTCCGGCAGAGGAAAAACAGGAGATGATCGCAGACATATTCTCCTCAACTTGTACCCAGTGGGTACTTGAAATTAAAAAAGCAATTGATCTATATCAGGAGAATCACGCCGATGCGCCTCTTAGTCGCTTAGTGCTTAGTGGTGGTGGCTCAAAAGTTGCGGGCCTTGTTAAATATTTAAGCAGTGAAACTGAGTTGCCAGCAGAGTTATTTAATCCTTTTGCAAATATGACTGTAAATACAAAAAAAATAGACCCCGATTATCTGGATATTATTGGGCCGGAAATGGCAATTGCAACAGGGATAGCTATTCGCCCATCGGTTATATAGGCTGAACTTATGTTACGAATCAATCTTTTACCCATACGTCAGCTGAAAAAACGAGCTAAGGCACGTAACCAGATCATTGGCTTTGCTGCTCTGCTGGTTTTTCTTTGTCTTATTTTGGGGATCATAGGTTTATTACAAAACAATGCAATAAACAATATTGAAACATCTATTGCAACTCTCAAAAAAGACACAAAAAAACTAGCTCCCACACTTACCAAAATGAAAGAGCTGGAGAAATCCAGAGATGGCCTTAAAAACAAGGTTCGCATCATCAGGAAATTGAAAAAAGAGTCAGCTATTACTGTTCATATTCTTGATGAAGTTGCAAGGAAAGTTGACTCCAAGCGAATGTGGCTACGATCTCTGAAGCAACAGGGGACAAGTCTTTCTTTGACTGGAATAGCACTGGATGAGAGAACAGTTGCTCAATTTATGGATGCCCTGCTAGATTCACCATACATTGTTGACGTGAATCTCTCGAATACGTCTCTAGTTAAGGAATTTAACCGAAATCTCAAGAGTTTCTCGCTGGCCTGTTCCATCGCTAGCCCTCAAGAAGAAACCCTGGAAGAAACAACGAAGAAATAGAACAGAGCGGTATATGAAAAAGACTAACGCATTTGCGACCTTCATAGACGAAAAATACATCCCGCTTGATAAAAAGCTGAAGATTATTATTGCTGTACTCTTGCTATTATTTCCCGTGGTACTTTTTTATCTCCTGTGGGTGCAACCTCAAAGTGACAAAAGTATTCGTTTGACAGCCGAAAAAGAAACCTTGGAAAGAAAACTCCAACAAGCCAAGACTAGAGCTGCAAACCAGCCAAAACTCCAAGCGGAAGTAGACGCAGCCAAGGAGCTTTTTGAGAAAACGGCAACACTGCTACCAAAAGAAAAGGAAATCCCTGATCTCCTGACAAATATTTCTGCATTAGGTCGAGGGTCGGGTTTGGATTTTCTTACTTTTAAACCCAGCGCTGAGATACCACAAGATTTTTATTCTGAAATCCCTGTGGACATTAAAGTGCGCGGCCCGTACCACAATATGGGGAAATTTTTAGATCAGGTGAGTAAACTAGGTCGTATTGTAACGGTAGCAAATATCAGTATGGGAAGCCCCAAGAGAGAAGGTAGTGAAATGTTACTTGACTCAAGTTGCCGTTTTGTTACGTACCAGTTTACCAACAAGAAAATTGTCAAACCAAAAGATGCCAAATAAAATAAAAAATAAAAAAATTGTAACTGTTCAGATGTTCCTATGAAATCATTCAACTCATTACTAACAAAGCGATTCTTCACCAGCGCTCTATTCCTGGTCATTCTGTCCGGTATGATTTCAGTTGCCACCATAGCCTTTGCCGTTTCTGAACCATCAAAAACAGCAGATACCGCCAATGGAGAAGCCGTCGCACTCAAACTAGATACAGAAGTTGCTTTCGAATATATCATGGAAAGCAGAAATGATCCTTTTATGCCATTTATCTCAAAAAAATCTGCTTCTGCCAATATTAATGAAATTCTTCCAGTTTCAGAACAGCTATCAGGAATGCAATTATTTGAACCTGGTCAATTAACACTTGTGGCAATTCTTATGGTAGAAGGAAATTCCTTTGCCATGGCCGAAGATTCAACGGGCAAAGGATATATACTTAACAAAGAGATGAAAATAGGAAAACGCGGAATCGTCACTGCCATTCAACGAAATAAAGTCATCATTGAAGAAACCGCCTTTACACGTGCAGGAAAAAAACTAACCAGTACCATTGAAATGCTCCTCAAGAAAGAGGGAGAAGACTAACTAATGTATACAAAACTCTCCACATACACTCTGGCCATTTTTTGTTCTTTTTTACTTTTCTGGATATCTCCTGTCCAGGCTGTAGATACGCCTGATCAATCTGGTGTCTATACTATTGAAGATATTGCGGCAATCATACAGGGGAAGAGCCTTATTCTGGTAATCAGTGGGGATAGTGTACCCGCCTACACCACATATGAACTTTTTTCTCCCGCACGCCTGATTATCGACCTTGCCAACGCCAAGATAGCTCAAAAAATTGATATAGCTGCTGTTTTACCAAAAAATAATTTCACTACGCTTATGGTTTCAACACTGAAGGACAAAACACCTGAAATAACCCGTTTTGAACTCACCCTCACAAAGGGCTACACATATAAAGTGGGTAGAATAGAAAACGACCTGTCTGTGCGGATTGTTCCGGGAAAAGGAGTAGCCTCGGCCCCTGTTGCTACAAAGCAAAAAAAAGCAGTGGTATCAGATCCAACTCTGGATGCACTCATGGATTCAAGCGAAGCAGTGGTTGTTGATAAAACCCTGCATCCCGAAGAAGATGTCACTGCCGCAGAAGCCATGGAGGATTCTTTTGGGTTTTCAGGATACAAATCCACCCGTGTCAGTGTGGATTTCTATAAAATAGATTTACATAATGTTTTCAGGTTATTCCGTCAGATAAGCGATATTAACCTTATTGTTGATGAATCTGTTTCTGGCTCCCTGACACTTGCTTTAAATGATGTCCCATGGGAGTTTGCACTCGATATCATCCTTAATCTGAAGAATCTCAAAAAAGAAGAACGTTTCAACACAATTGTTATTTATTCAGATAAAAATGAATTTACATGGCCACAAAGTTCAGGAGACAACCTTTCGTTTAAACCGGATGTTGAGGTTATAGAACAGGAAGCACTGATTATTAAACAATCCACAAACCAATCAGCAGAACTTATGCAGGCCAAAGAGCTTTTGCGACAAGCAAAAGTAGAAGAAAAAAGTAATGATGCTGAAGATGCGGCTCTGCTCTATGAACGAGCTTTTACACTCTGGCCCGATAATGCAAAGATTTCAAACAGGCTTGCTGCTCTGTATCTAGTGGACCTCAGAATGAATGCAAAAGCCTTTTATTTTGCTAAAGAAACTTTGAAACTTGATAAAACCAATTATCAGGCAGCTCTCTATGCAGCTATTGCCTCTGCCAATATGGATCAGATTCCAGATGCGATGGAGTACTTTGCACAGAGTATCAGCGGTACCCCACCATTGAAAGAAGCTCTAATTAGCTATGCGGCATTTAGTGAAGAAAAAGGGCAGCCGGAAGTCGCACTTAAACTACTAGATAGATACACAAAAGATTACACAGACACCGTCAATATCATGGCTTCACGGGCACGTTTATATGATGCCATAGGGCAAACCCAAAAGGCAACAGAACAGTACAAGAAATTACTGTACTCTGGATATCAGCTGGTTCCAGGTCTTAAAAAATATATTCGCAGTCGACTGTCAGAGGATGGGACTCAGGTTTCACAATAATATGCAAAAATACTACTCAAATATGAGACAAAAACCATATCTTTCAATGCCCAAGGGGTTTTTCATGAAGCTTCAAACATCAGTAATGCGCATAAGCTGCCTCATCATTCTTTCCAGTTTTCTTGCCTCATGTGTTCCTGATAAGACTGAGCCTGAAGCAGCTCTTCCGGAAGCGCCTCCTGTGGAAATACAGAAAGTTGAGCAGGTTAAACAGGTTGCAAAGCGTGTACAACTCCCTGTTCAGTATCAGCGACCATCATATATGATTGATATCGCAAACACAGAAAGTCTTGATGAAGTCGTAAATGATGTGGCTCTTAAAGTTGGTGCCTCTATTCGTTCCACCCAAGGGCCTCAGCCACTTTGGGATATTCTGAAACGCCTTGCATCTTTGAAAAAAATGAGCGTTTCATGGGCAAGTGATGTTGATAAAGACATCCTTGTTGATGTGGATATTCAGGCAAACGATGATTTTTATGTTGCCATCGATAATCTCCTTCGGCAGGTAGATTATTATCATGAGATGGACGCTTCTACTATTGTTGTAAAGTATAAGGAAACACGACAATTCCATATTGCTATGCCTAATATTAAAAGTGTATATGAGACTGCCGCAGGTGGAAATCTTCTTGGCGGAAGTGCGAGCGGAGGTAAAGACAATAATACCGCTGACGATCTTAAGGGAACCATCAGCATTGTTTCCAAGGAAAATGAGTTTAATATCTGGGAAAACATTAAACTCAATCTTGATACCATTATGGAAAAATGGTCCTATCGACGAACAGCAGAGGATACAGCTAAAGATGCGGAGAGTGTAATCAAGGGTTCGGTGGGAGAAGCTGCCTCAAGAGGTTTTCAAACTGGGCAAGGAACGGATAGCAAAAGTGATACTGATCCGTCTGTAACTGAATCTGGTAATCTGCAAAAATCAGCAGGATTAGGCTACTATATTGTTGACCAACATCTTGGCTTAATATCAGTAACAGCACCACGGCCTATTCTTAAAAAAGTTGATGAGTATTTTACTTCTCTTAAAAAATCTATTTATAAACAAATCGCCATAGAAGCAAAAATAGTTGAAGTACGATTGACCGATAACTCGTCAATTGGTATTGATTGGAATTTGCTCTTCAAAAGTCTTGCCTTTACCCAAGGCGGATTTGCTTTTGGTAAAAACAGATCAGAAAACACAACAAATAATTCATCCAATGAGTCATCTGACAGGACCACAACAACTACAACACGAAGCTCCACCAATAACTCTAGTAGGTGGGACGGGAGTTCAGATCCAGCTAGACCATGGACAGATTTCTCAGGAGATTATCCAGACCCATCTGAAACAGTTTCCGGATCACTAAACGACTCTCTTTCCACCGTAGCCACCAATGCTGTAAATACAGTTGTCGGCGGAGCTGCCACAAGTGCTGCAACGGTTATTACTAATGGCCTTGCAAGCGGAATGTCTGGTGCCCTGTCACTCATTCAGGCATTTAGCTTTGATGAATTTATCAATGCAGTAAAAGAACAGGGGCAAACCACCATATTATCAAATCCCAAGCTTAGTGTGCTAAATGGACAGCCTGCCCTTATTACTGTTGGTAAAAATGTCACCTATATTGACAACATAAGCGTGGATGTACAAAACAATAGCAATAATACCACACGTATATATACGGCTGAAACCAGTCGTGTACTTTCGGGTGTAGGAATGTCTCTTGTAGCAACAATACTTGATGATAACGAAATCGTAATGACACTGGTACCCGTTACCTCTGATCTCCAGGAACCCATCGAGTATCGACCTGTTGGTGAAGGAGAAGTTGGATTACCAATTATTAATGTCCGAGAAATGAGCACCACTGTCAAAATTAAGAGTGGCGATATGCTTGTCATTGGCGGACTTATTGGTAGCTATGAAGCAAATGAAGGTACTTTTGTTCCGGGGCTTGGCAGTATACCTGTTGTTAAATATCTCTTTGGATATGAGAAAAAGATACTTGAAAAACGTGAGCTTATCATACTGCTCAAACCACGAATCATTTAAGACATTGTAACACTTCAATTTTATTTTTATTTTACTATACGATTTAACACGAATTTTCAGGGAGAAACTTATGCAGAAGTTCAATTTTATACTCTATCTGCTGTCAGCGGTACTTATATCCGGTTGTGGTCAGACGGTCGTAGAGACCCTCCGTGTGCCGAACCCTCCGTCGCCTGATGCACTAGGTCAAGGACAAACGGTAGTTATTCTCCCATTTGCTGATTACAGTTATGCGGATAATCTGGCAGGAGCATATCGACGTAATCTTGCCGTTACTGAGGCTATCACCGATCAGTTTGTAGCCAATGGATTTAGTTTGGCTATCCAGGAAGATGTTTTTGGATACCTTGTTAAAGAAGAGATTATCAGTATTGCTCCCTATGATGAAAACAGTACGGCAAGTTTATCCGATGAATTGAATAATGAATGGTCGGATGTGATGAAGAATAAGCTCAGAGGCTATATTCAGAATCAACAAACATACTCCGGAAACAGTGTTTCAGGAAGTCCTGGAACACATTCGATAAATCAAAAAACCCTTGGTAAAATGGGCCGCAGGTTTAATGCCGACTATGTTGTACGTGGTCGTATATTAGAGTTCAAAACCCGAGAAGAAACCACATGGGCACCATGGAAAAAAGGTCTCCTTCCATTTACTTTTGGCCTCTCAAGTCAAACACTGAATGGTTTTGCCAGATCTGATACGTATGACGAATGGGGACATATGCTTCTTCCTGGAACCTTGGGTGCTGTGATTGGATATAACTCTGATACTTTAGGGTTTAACAATAATATCGGCGGAGCAATCTTTTGGGGAGCTGTTGGCACAGGACTTGGTAATATGGCCAAAAATGGTGGGAAAGTTGATCAGGCTGTTGTTCAGCTCCGCATCTGGGTACAAGAAACTGCTACAGGAAACGTGGTTTGGACAAATCGTGTCGAAGTGAAGGTTTCTCCTAGTTCCATCTATGCCGATCGTCAATATGATGTACTTTTTGATAAAGCAATCCATAAGGGCGTTGAAACACTCGTTGATAACTTTGTAACTACTGCATTATAAAGGTAAATATTCGGCTAGCACCTGGGGCACTATCCAAACATTTACAGTTCAGTGGCTGAGCCTGTTTTTGCCCCAACCCGAATATTTACCAAACAAAACATATTATTTACAAAAAAGGCTCTTTAAGCGTATTGCTTAAAGAGCCTTTTTTCGTTTTATACGGATAACCGCAATAAAAGATTCTAATTCTTCTAATTCTGTGTAACTGGTGCTTCCTGTTTTGAATTCTGATACAGAGCCATAAAGTTAATTGGTTCCATAAGAAAAGGAATAAACCCACCATCAACAGATATTTGACTAACAATCTGTCGTGTAAAAGGAAACAACAAGGTAGGACAATCGACACCAAGCACCATTTCCTGATGTTCTTCTGGAATATTTCTCATTAAAAATGCTGCAGCATGTTCGATTTCCATGATAAACATGGTTTTATTGTCATTGCCCTTATCAACAATCTTTGCAGTTATCTGTAATGATATCTCGTAGTGATTCTCGTCCAGCTTTTTATTGTTAAGCTTTAAATTAACTTCAACATTTGGCTCCTGATTGGGAGCTTGGAAAACACCTGGTGCATTAGGGTTTTCAAATGAAAAATCCTTAATATACATTTTCTGCATACGAAATACTGGGCTGTTATCTTCTGTTGCTGCGGCGGCATCTGCGCCGTTATTTACCTGTTCATCTGCCATGTTGCTTTACCTCAATAGATTAAATATTTACTATAGGATACCTTGAATAATAGTTTTTCACACAAAATGAATTACCTGTAAACAGTTTTTTTATTAAACAGTAAAATCCTCTGATACGCAAAGGATTTTAATTAAATGTGAGTAAATGTTTTCAGCATTCCAAGATATTCCTTAACTGTATCACAACCAGTTGACAGCTTGATTGCCAGTTAACTACTGGAAAAACCAGTAGTTTCAATCAGTAAGCTGACTACCATAGAAGCTCGGCTTTGTTGATTTATATCTTTTCTGACTAGTCGGGTTAGCTGTGTATTATTAATCAACCCAAGGATTTTCAACAACCACATCTAACCTTTTAAAATCATCTATGTTTCTTGTCATGATCGGAATGTTTGATATTTTTGAGTTTGCACCTATCAAAAGATCTGGTAATTTTTTCCCACGGTTTAGTCTTCTCCAGGTGATTACCTGCTCCCAATGTTCCATCTGAATAGATAGCATTTCAAGAGAAGAGAAAAATTCTCTTATGCGTATACTTTGTTTCTCAATAAGTTCTTTCCACCCCAACACTTCCGCAAAGATGACAGGTGTCAATACAGGTGATACTTGTTCCTCACTAATCTTCATTTTTAGGTTCGTGACTTCTTCCCTACCTTCAAGAAGATATATCCAAACATTAGTATCAAAAATATATTGCATCTTGCCCTATTCAGCACGAAGATTTTCTTGAAAGTGTACGCCATCTGTTGCGGAGTTAATTATTCCAAAAATATGTTCAACAGTTGGAACTTCCTTAATGCGATGTGGGGTGTAATTCATAATATCTACGGATTTTCGATAACTGACAGGTGTTTTACGTAGTGAATTCTTACCGGTTTTGGTATTTCGATACGTTTGGAATTTATTGGCGGAATATAACCTTGCACCAATAATTGGAATAGCAATGCCAATATCCTTTTTTATCTCTTCACTCTTCTTGCCAAATTTTTTTGAAAGATGTTGGATTTCTGATTTCCCTAACATTTTAAATACTTCCAGAGTGACTCTCTCTCCATGTGGATTGCTTGA
>JAOZTO010000055.1 GCA_029942265.1 Desulfocapsa sp. | reverse complement strand
ATGAATCTACATCAGGCGTTAAAAATTGCACATAGTGCTTCGCATCCATAGCACACAAAGAGGATACCATTGGAAGGAAAGGTTCTTATCGCAAACAGAGGTGAAATCGCCATCCGTATCATGGAGGCCTGCCAAGATCTTGATCTCGACTATGTAGTTGTTTACACAGAAGCCGACAAAGATTCCGAGCACGTACAGCGTAACAATACTGACGGGCCAAAACAAAATGCCTGGCGCATCAACAGTTACACCGAGCCAAACGATCTCTTTGCTGTGGCCACGCATACAGAATGCACAGCCATACATCCTGGATACGGCTTTTTCTCGGAAGATTTTCGTTTTGCACGACGTGCTGCAACTCGCGATCATTCACTTATTTTTATTGGCCCTAACTGGGAAGTTATCAAAAACCTTGGTGATAAAATTAACACCAAGAAAGTGGCCAACGCACTAAAAATACCAACTATTCCAGGAACAGACAGCCCCATTTACAACGAAATGGAAGCCGAAGAAATTGCTTTGCATCTTCTCGACAGCCAAAAAATCCAGGAGATTGAGAACCCATCAATCCTTATTAAAGCTGCTGCCGGTGGTGGTGGAATGGGAATTGAAGAGGTTACAGAGATTGCTGAATTTCGGCGAGTTTATCGTCAGGTGCAGAGTTATGCAAAACGCCAGTTCGGTGATGGGGGCGTTTTAATTGAACAATGCCTCACCGATTACAACCATCTTGAAGTGCAACTCCTCTGTTCACGACATGGAGAACGCATCCACTTTAGCTCCCGTAACTGTACCATTCAATCAACAGGTCGCCAGAAACGTGTGGAAGCAGCACCTGGTTTTCATTCGTCCTGCTTTAATTACGACTTTGACGAAAAAAAAGTCCTTGATCTCATTGTAGAATATTCCCTCAAACTTGCAGCCCACGTTGACTACGATAATGTTGGAACCTGGGAATGGATTGTTTCCAGGTCTGGCCAACCGTATCTTCTTGAAGTCAATACAAGAATTCAAGTTGAAAACGATGTCTCCGCTAGAATAAGCTATCTTAACAACGAACATCCCAATCTGATTCGAGAACAAATCAGACTAGCCCTCGGTGAGAAAATTGGCTACACCCAAAATGATGTTGAATTTCGTGGGGCATCCATCGAGTTACGTATTGTAGCAGAAGACACGCGACGTGGTTTTGCTCCCTGGATCGGTACTATTACTGATTTCAAATTCCCTACCCATGACTGGTCTGCTGTGTACACTCATGTCCCCTTTGATCGTCCTTATACAATTCCTAGCGAATATGATGCAAACCTTGCACTCGCTCTTGTGTGGGGAGACACTATAGATGAAGCTAAACAACGTGCTGCCAGCTTTATTGATGAAATCAAAATTAAAGGAACCGACTCCAGAGGCGGTAAAATTATTACCAACCTCAACTATTTAAAAAACAACCTGGATCGTCTGCTCACTTTCTAAAAAAGCACCGGAATACATATGAACGAATTACTCAAAGCCCTTCAAAAAATTGAAGAGCGCATTAATTATCTGATACAGATTAAAGATTTCACTAACTGGGGAAATCTCTTCACCTTTCGAGACACTTGCGTCACACTCAAACAAAACCCTTATGAATACCACGAAGAACAGTTTCGGGTTGAAATTCGTAAACTTGACGAATCGATACGATTTCTTGAAGAGCGCGCTGAAGAACAACTAACACCAATGGAACGTGTCCGTATTGTACGCACAGTGGAACGGTTTAGCCTCAAAGATATCTTGGAAAATGTCTACGAAGACTACACCGAACTTGGTGGTCAGGATGAAGCTAATATCGACCCTGCAATGGTATGTGCAAAAGCAACAATTGTTCGCAGAATCAACAACAAACCTTACACCGCGACTGTTATGGTCATTGGCCAGGAAACTGGACATGGTGAAGAGTTTCGCAATGGTGGTTCCTGCAAACCCGAGGGAAACGAAAAAGCTCTTCGCTATATGAAAGTTGCCGAAACAGAAGGCATTCCTATTCATTTTTATGTGTTCACCCCTGGATCTTTTCCCACTGAAGAATACCCCGGAGCCGCCCAACAGATTGCCAGAAATATCTACGCAATGACTAAACTTCGCGTCCCCATGGTCTCCCTTATTTCAGAAGGTGGGTCTGGTGGTGCTGAAGCCATTGGGCTTTCAGATTTTCGTTTAATGTGTTCCCATGGTTATTATTCTGTCATTTCTCCAGAAGGCGCTGCCGCCATTGAGGGCAGAATTCGTGAAGGTCAAAAAGTACCCAAAGAACTGATCGAAGTGTGTGCGGATCGTCTCAAACTGACTGCAAGAGATAACCGTTCACTAGGAACTATTGATGCTATTGTTAAAGAACCGCAACTTGGTGCCAGACACGATGATTTTGCATTTTTCGCACAAATTCGCTCAGAAATCACCAGAGCTACTGATAAAGTAGTACTCAGCGCCAAAAGCTTTAAGGCATTTCGTGACTGGGAAAACAAACGGCGTAAAAAGAAAACAGAACGAAAAGATCTTGCCGTTGATATCCCATGGGATTTAAACAAAGACGAACAACGCCGACTTCTTACTCTGCGTTCTGAAAAATACCGTGCAATGGCCATGGTCGGATTTGGGGGACATCCTGACTCCACTGAAACATTCTTTAAACAATTTCAGGAAAAGAGTGAAAAAGTATATTATAACTTGCGTTATGATGTCTTAAAAAACTCTCACAAACAAGTCAAAAAAGTGCTTCGAGACTTTTCCGGTGAAGGTTCTGTTATGATTAAGCGCCTGTCCACGCCCTTAAACACCGTGAAAGATCTCTTTGCAAAAAGCGATCTAATAAAAGGTCCACCTCTTCGTATCATCTACAACAGAACGGCACCTGTAACGCATCAATCCCATGATCCGCTAGAAATAAAAGATGTTTACACAAGCCCCCTAGCCAATGAGGATCGAACTGTAAGCTGTCCTAACAGTCACAAAAGTGGCTGTAAAGATCTTTGGATACCTGATCTCTATAGCGAGTACGGTGGTGTTTGCGAAAACTGTGGACATCATTTTCCACTGGAATACAAATGGTATCTCCACAATATATTTGACACAGATTCCATCTTCTTTTTTGCAAATGACATCACATCCAATAACCCCTTAGGGTACACAGGATTTGACGACCGACTGCTTGATTCTAAAAACAAGACAGGCCGTAATGCCGGCAATCTGACATTTCTTGCTAATGTTATGAATATCAAAATTGTGGTTTCCATGCTGTATCAAGATTTTAGAAGCGGAACGGTAGGAGCTGCTGAAGGAGAAAAATTCGTACAAGCGTGTGAACTTGCCACACGTAAAAAGCGGCCATTACTCTCCTACGTCCACACCACAGGGGGAATCAGAATTCAGGAAGGAACTCTTGGGGTTACCCAGATGCCGAAATGCACCATGGCAGTCCGTGAATACATTGATGCCGGAGGACTATATATAGTTGTTTACGATAACAACTCCTATGCAGGCCCCGTGGCAAGCTTTCTTGGATGTTCACCTTATCAGTTTGCCATTCGTTCAAGCCGTATAGGATTTGCTGGGCCTCGCGTAATTAGGGAGACAACAGGAATCAACATTCCACCCGACTATCATTCTGCACGTAATGCCTTAAAACGTGGTCATATCCAAGGGATATGGGATCGTAGAGATTTTCGTCGAAATCTCTACAAATCATTGATGACTATGGGAAGCCATAATCTTTACTACAGGTAAAAAATTATGGCCTTGTGCTATGCTTGACGAATAATATGCTCTGTGCTATTACTCTTCTGCGGTTTGTCTGTTTTAAACGCAAACTCAATTTTTTCGCAAAAACACCTCCCTTAGAAAAAGAATGGGCCGTTAGCTCAATTGGTAGAGCATCTGACTCTTAATCAGCAGGTCCGGGGTTCGACTCCCCGACGGCCCACCATTCTTTGAATATCAACTTGGGGGTTATTCGCCCCCTTGTTTTCCTCATCTCTATCTTCAATTTTTTATTTTATGGAGGTCTGATAATGTTTATAGATTCGGTAAATGCGGTTTCTGATTTTGATCCACATTTTAAAGTTTTCCATGACCTCATGGCGTTCAAGGTACAGGAAATTCTTCTTGTTTCGAGCCTTTACGATGCGTTCCTAATGGAAGAGGATGGCAGTTTAGCGACAAGACTAATTAGCGAATACCATGGTTTAAATCTAAGCAAGGCTCCTAAAATCACACGGGTTTCGTCTGCAGTTGAAGCTCTTGACCATGTCCGACAGAAGAAATTTGATATGGTAGTTACCATGCCCTATCCGGGTGGTATGGATGCTTTTTCGCTAGGTACTGCAATCAAGGAAATTTCTCCCACTCTTCCCGTTATTCTTGTTGCACATAATTTACGGTCTACCTTCCCTGATAAAGTTGAAAGCCATGGAGTAGATAAAATTTTTCTCTGGTGCTGTGAAGCGGATCTCCTTCTTGCCATTATTAAAAATGTTGAAGATCATCTCAACGTTGACGTAGACACGGAAAGGGCGATGGTGCGTGTTATTATTTATGTCGAAGATTCACCGCTTTATCGGTCTTTATTTTTACCACTCATCTACCACGAAGTCGTTAAGCAAACCCAGTCAGTTCTCGATGAGAGTCTCAATGAGCGCCATCGACTGTTAAGAATGAGAGCGCGTCCTAAAATAGTAATGGCCACAAATTATGAGGAAGCAATTGAGTTATATGAAGCATACAAGCCCTATGTCTTCAGTGTGATATCAGATGTGAGATTCCGTAAAAATGGCGAAATAAACGGTGAAGCAGGGTTTGATTTCCTCACATCAATAAGAGATGACAATCGTGATTTGCCACTGTTAATGGTTTCGTCTGAGCAAAAAAACAGAGCACTTTCCACACAAATACCAGCTGTCTTTATAGATAAAAATTCACCATTAATAAAAGATGAGTTGCATAGTTTTTTTCTAAATCACCTAGGCTTTGGTGACTTTGTCTTTCGTATGCCGGATGAAACTCCGATAGGTAAGGCATCCACCCTACCTGAATTTGAGCAGCAACTGAAGGTAATACCCGAAGAATCTCTGCGTTATCACACCGACAGGAATCACTTTTCTAACTGGGTAATGGCAAGAGCCGAGGTGATTCTAGCACGAAGTCTTCATGTTGACAATCTACAGAATATTACAGATATGAACAGTATTAGAAAAAATCTGGTACATAAAGTTCATTCCCTTCGGAAACTGAGACAACAGGGAGTGGTTGTTAAATTTGAGCCTGTCGATTACGACCGAGAGGTTATGGATTTTGTCAAAATTGGTGACGGTTCAATGGGCGGGAAGGCCAGGGGCATTGCATTTATGTGGGCATGCCTGCAAAGTGCTTCCCGAGAAACAGATGTACTCGCCTCCAACATAATTACCATTCCTAAAACATGCGTTATTACTGCAGATGGTTTTGAAGCTTTTGTTGAAAAAAATTCTCTTTCACTAGAAAAAGATATGTCCGATGAAGATATCGCTGATATCTTTCTTGACGGTAATCTTCCGATCTGGTTGTGCAGAGATCTTCGTTCATTTTTAAAGAAATGCCACAAACCATATTCTGTACGGTCATCAAGTCTTCGTGAGGATGGGCAATTCAAGCCATACGCTGGTCTATATTCCACATATTTTCTCCCCAATAATGCGCCTGACTTTGATGAAAGACTTGCCCAGCTGGAAAGTGCAGTAAAGCTTGTATATGCTTCAACATGGTTCAAAAGTCCCATCGCATTTTCTAAAATTTCCGGTCAGGGGCGTGATGATTCCATGGCGGTAATAATCCAGGAACTTGCGGGGGCTCAATATGGCGATTACTGGTATCCCGCTTTATCCGGTGTAGCCCAATCACACAATTTTTATCCTGTTATGGACATGAAACCTGAAGAAGGTATTGCACACATTGCCTTGGGGATTGGGAAAACCGTTGTCGAGGGTGGAAAATCATTGTGGTTTTCGCCAGCAAAGCCAAAAAAACTCGTTCAGTTTTCATCGGTTGACAATATGCTTAAATACAGTCAACGTCAATTTTATGCACTTGATATGAGCCAAGGTGGGAACCTAAAAAGAGACAATTCGAATCTGGTTTTGCGCAACATCCAGGATGCTGAAAAAGAATTGCCTGTGACCCTGTTGTCGTCCACATATATTGCCGATGAGCACCGAGTACGAGACAGTTATCTTCCTGGAATGAAAATCATGACATTTGCAAGGTTATTGAAATATTCCAGTTATCCACTCGCCAAAATATTAACAAAATTGCTAAAAATCGGTAAAGCCGGTATGGGTACAGATGTGGAGATTGAATTTGCTGTGCATATCGACCCTGACCCGGAAAAGTGTAAATTCTTTTTTCTACAGATTCGGCCCATGGTTACCAGTGGAGAGATGGTGGATGTACAAATCTGTGACCATGAAATAGAAAACTGTTTCTGCTTTGTCAATCAGTCGCTTGGCCATGGAAATTTTGACACAATGGCAGATATTATCTATGCCTGTCCAGATGCTTTTGATATCTCCAAAACACAGGAAATGGCTTTGGAAATAAGTGAGATAAACGGTAAGCTGGTTCAGGAAGAACGACCGTTTCTTCTCGTTGGACCGGGTAGATGGGGTTCATCTGATCAGTGGCTTGGTATCCCCGTTCAATGGAGTGATATCTCAGGTGTTGCTGCAATTGTTGAAATCAGAAATGATATAATCAGAGCTGATCCTTCACAGGGTACCCACTTCTTTCAGAATATTACTTCACTTGGAATACCGTATTTGACTCTGGATGAGAATGATGGGTTGACGAATGGAAGGAAAAAAAATCATATTGATTGGGGCTGGTTAAAGAAACAACCCCATGTCGGAAACGGGAAATACATTAAACACATCAGGCTTAAAAAACCATTTATATTGAAATGTGATGGCACAAAATCTGAGAGTGTGTTATTTGCAAAACATGAGGGTTGTATGCCCATTTGTACAGTAGACGATAAAGAAGTCTGGAACCAGAATAATACTATGAGAGAGGAATGTTAATGGATTCTATCATGAGTCAGATTCAGGAAAAAGATCCTGAGCAGAAGGAATTTCACCAAGCAGTACACGAAGTGGTTGAAAGTGTAAAACCGGTATTAGACAGGAATATGGAATACCGACAACAGGCTGTACTGCAAAGAATCACGGAACCGGAGAGAGTTATTATGTTTCGTGTACCGTGGATGGACGACGAAGGACAGGTCTTTGTTAACAGAGGCTTCAGGGTAGAGATGAACAGTGCGCTAGGGCCATACAAAGGTGGATTGCGTTTTCATGCCTCTGTGAACCTTGGAATTATAAAATTCCTTGCATTTGAACAGGTTTTTAAAAATTCTCTTACCACTCTTGCCATGGGCGGCGGTAAAGGAGGATCTGATTTTGATCCTAAAGGGAAATCAGACAGTGAAGTGATGCGCTTTTGCCAGTCTTTCATGTGCGAGTTATCCCGTCATATTGGCCCTAATACCGACGTTCCTGCAGGGGATATTGGTGTCGGAGCCAGAGAGATTGGTTTCTTGTTTGGTATGTACAAAAAAATTAGAAACGAATTCACAGGTGTTTTAACCGGGAAAAGTCTTGCCTGGGGTGGAAGTTTGATACGTCCCGAAGCCACCGGTTACGGGACAGTGTATTTTGCAGCTGAAATGCTGAACGTGAAAGGAAACAGTCTCGAAAATAAAACTTGCCTTGTTTCAGGGTCGGGTAACGTTGCTCAGTTCACCACCGAAAAAGTTCTGGAGCTTGGCGGCAAGGTTCTTACGCTGTCAGATTCGTCTGGGTATATTTATGATGAACAGGGTATTGACAGCAAGAAATTGGAATTTGTTATGCAGCTGAAAAACATCAGGCGTGGTCGCATCAATGAATATGTAGACGAGTTCCCAGGAGCCGTATATACCCCAACTGATCCCAAATTGAGCTACAATCCACTCTGGAACCACAAGGCAGATTGTGCAATGCCATGTGCTACCCAGAATGAAATAAATGCAGAAGATGCTGAACATCTTGTGAAAAACGGTGTGAATCTTGTAAGCGAAGGCGCAAATATGCCATCTACCCCCGAGGCCGTTGAGATATTTCTGGGCAATAAAGTTTTGTATGCTCCTGGTAAAGCTGCAAATGCTGGCGGAGTTGCAGTGTCTGGTTTGGAAATGGCACAGAATTCAATGCGACTGTCCTGGCCACGAAAAGAGGTTGATGATCGGTTGAAGCAAATCATGAAATCTATTCATAAAACCTGTCTTGATGCAGGTGCTGAATATGGCAGCCCCGGAAACTATGTTGCAGGTGCTAACATTGCCGGTTTTGTAAAAGTTGTAGATGCAATGCTTGACCAAGGTCTTGTATAGGACCAATTGTAGTAAATTATTTTAAGGTCTACTGTAATATTCGGCTAGCCCCCCATCTTCGTCCGATTCAGCTTGTTCACATATGAACCAATATAGTTCACAAGTTGGATCGAACGAAACTGGAGTACTATCCCAATATTTATCATTCAGCGGTGAGTCTGTTTTGAACCCAACTCGAATAATTACGGTCTACTGAATTGAGGAAAAAGTCATCTATGAGTCCGTTGATTTATGGTAACTATTCAGCCAATTATCAGGTGCTGACGGAATAGTTACGTTTTTTTACTAAAACAGCATATTGAATATTTCTTTTGGAACAGCTTTTTCAATTTGATTTACTTGAGAATCTGATACTTCTTGTGGCTTAAAATTATTAATTCTTTTATCAAGTTCAGCGTCAACCATCTCATTCAATGATTTTGCCATTCCTTGACGAAAAGCTATTTTCGGAATATAAAAATCATTTTTGTAATATTCAGATGTCCCTCCTTCAAGAAAATGGCCTCCGGGACCAATCTTCTTGATCAAATCCAACTGAAGGGTTTCTTCATTAATCTGAAGATCTTTAATAAAATGCCTTGCTTTTCTTAAAGACTCTTCATCGAGGATGAATTTTTCATATCCAAAGGTGTTATAATCATCTAGCATTCCGCAGGAATGCAACATGAAACTTATCTTTGCAACGGTACCATTAAAAAGCGTCAGAGCAGATTCACTACCAGCTTGATAATCCGCTGCTTGCGCATCGGAAGGCCCGCCGGTAATTCGAGTAGGCATATTATAAAATGCGCCTAAATCCGCACATGCGTATATATATCTATTGGCACTAATCCCGCCACAGGCATCTGCCGCAAACCTTAAATCCGTTGATGAGGTGGTCATTCCATAAATAACGGGATTACCGGGATTGAACAATTGCATGATGGTGATTCCCGCTAAATTTTCAGCATTGACCATTGCCAATGTTGAAACAAAACCTGGTGGGCTTGTAAAATGGGGCATTGCACTTCCTGCAATAATCACAGGTTGTTTTTCCAAAGCATATACTTTCATGGCATCAAGCATATCTTTTCCAAGCATAAGTGGTGCGGCAACGCTAATTAAGCCTATGCATATTGGTTTTTCACCAATACCGTAAAATTCACGGATATTGTGGATACACATTTCTGAATCTTTTTTCCCGGAAGTTATTCCCACCAGAGGCTTGTTTGCATATCGAAGGCATATGGCAAGTTGAGTGACAAGCCTATGCGTATCTTTCAATCCCACAATCTCCGTTACCACGGGGTTACAAAAATCCAACACATCACTTGATTGATGGAGTTTTTGGATATTAATGAAATCTTCAGTTGTTGGATCTGTCTTCTTTCCATTTCTTTTTATGAAAACATTGCCAAATGTCGGTGCTGCAAGGGTTTTTTCATCCCCCACCAGAACTTTTGTTTCTTTGTCGTACACAAAAAATTGAGAGGGTACCTTCTTTAAAGCATCATTTATAAGTTGCTTTGGAAAAAAAACCCTGGCACCATCAGCTGTTGCACCTTTTTTAATGAGAAGATTTACCGTGACCTCATCTTCAACCACAATGCCTGTTTCTTGTAAAATATTCAAAGATGCGATGTGAAGCATCTCTATTTCTGATTTCGTTGTAAAAGAAGCTTTTAATTTCATTTTAACCTTTATCTCCTTGGTATCGTTGTAAGCAATGCCGTATTGCGTTTCAATTACAGCAATCGCCTGTAAATCATATGTTGTTTTTCCACAATACAGACCTCGTAAACTTTTCCGTCAAATCGCCTATTTATTACGTAGCAACAGCAAGATAGTGAAAGTTGGACAGTTGGTCGGTCTGAGTTGTCAGTCATCAGTTATCAGTGTTCAGTAATTACATAGAGTTATTCTGTTACTGATAACTGAACACTGACTACTGACAACTTTCCCGTCGCTGTAAATGCAAATGAATGTCCAATATAATTGCTTCTTCTTGATATGTTTACGATGTCTGCAATAGGTGTTTCCAAGGCTTAAAACATCCTTTCTGGTACCAAAAACTGTGCTGT
>JAOZTO010000054.1 GCA_029942265.1 Desulfocapsa sp. | reverse complement strand
GCTTGTCCGAGAATAGGCATTTTGTTCAAAATCGAAGAATTTTCTAAAAATAAGCACAGGCATATGTGTGATATTCCGAGCATTATTTTTTGACAATTCTGAAGAGTTTGGGCAAAAGGCCATTCTCGGACAGCCTCCTAGGCGGTTCGGTAGTTTGGTGCTTCTTTTGTTATGATAACATCGTGTACATGAGATTCCCGCAGACCGGATGCAGAGATTCGTACAAATGTCGCTTTTTCCCGTAACTCTTCAATGGTTGCTGCGCCCACATAACCCATACCGGATCGCAAGCCTCCAAGGAGTTGATAGATAATATCACAAAGAGGGCCACGGTAAGGAACTTTGCCTTCAATCCCTTCAGGGACAAGTTTGGATGACTGGCTGGAAACCTCAGACTGAAAATAGCGGTCAGCAGATCCTTCACGCATGGCACCAAGTGATCCCATACCGCGATAGCCTTTGTAGGTTCGTCCCTGGTAAAGGAAGGTCTCGCCTGGTGTTTCGTCTGTTCCTGCAAAAAGAGAGCCGATCATAATAGCATGTGCTCCTGCCCCAATGGCTTTCGCCAGTTCGCCAGAGTGTTTGATACCACCATCTGAAATGATAGGAATACCATATTTAGATGCCACAGCCACAGCCTTTTGGATGGCTGTCATTTGTGGAACACCGACACCTGCAACAATGCGGGTTGTACAGATAGAACCAGGCCCAACGCCAACCTTAACACAGTTGGCACCTGCTTTGATCAGTGCTTCTGTGCCTTCTCCAGTTGCAACATTTCCGGCAATGATTTGAAGATCTGGAAATGCGGCCCGTATTTCTGTTATCGCCTGGAGTACTCCCTGGGAGTGGCCGTGCGCTGAATCAACCACGACCACATCAACACCTGCATCCACCAGCATCTGACCATTAGCGACAATATTTTTTCCAACGCCAAGTGCTGCGCCGACAAGCAGTCTTCCCAAATCATCTTTTGCGGCCAGTGGGTATTTTTTTATTTTTTCAAGATCTTTAATGGTGATAAGACCCTTTAAATTGCCGTTATCATCAACAACAAGGAGTTTTTCAATACGGTGTTCGTGAAGCAGGGCTTTGGAGTGCTCAAGATCAATTCCAACCTCTGCCGTAACCAGATTTTTGGAGGTCATCACATCACCTACACGAAGATCATCATCAGAAACAAAACGAAGATCCCGGTTGGTGACAATTCCCACAAGCTTTCCATCTCGTAAAACGGGGAGACCGGATATTTTATATCTGGCCATTATTTTTTCAACTTCAGCAACGGAGTTGGTTTCCAGTACGGTAATTGGGTCAACAATCATTCCTGATTCTGATTTTTTGACTCGCTCCACCTCTTTTGCCTGGAGTTCAATGGACATATTTTTATGAATAATACCAAGCCCTCCTTCACGAGCCATGGCAATGGCGGTGCGGTGTTCAGTTACAGAATCCATGGCGGCACTGATCAGCGGTGCATTGAGAGTGATGGTTTGAGTCAGTTTAGTGGCAAGTATAACTTCATTTGGAAGTACCTGGGATGCGGCAGGACAGAGAAGCAGATCGTCAAATGTTAGTGCAGTTTCTATGGTATCGGGTAACATGGTAGCTCCTATGGCAGGAATTCAAGTATAAATGTGGTAGCGAAAGTAATAAATTGTAGATCATTTTACCACCGAATAGAGAAAGATTAAACCATAATTTATGAAAGCTTGTAAGTAGCAATTATTTGGACTTGTTTTCACAAACAGATCCAATCACTGAATTATATCAGGAGTAGCTTGGAATGGCTGAACTTGTCGTAAACGAATATTTCCTCTTCAAAATTGCCGATCAAATTTATGGTGATCGTATTCAGCATATAGAAAGGGTAGTGAGAGCCGCCTCCCTCCTCCCCTTGCCAAGTACAGAAGAAAAACTATTTGGGTTGCTTGATCTGCATGGAACTGTTTTGCCGGTCATTAATATGCACATTTGTCTACAGATTGCACCACAGAAAATAGCAATTGATGACCGGATTGTTGTTTCCGGTGCAATTCAACCAGTGGCGTTTATAGTAAATGAAGTTATTGGAGTTGTTACTATCGAAGATAGCGATATTCAGAAGGCAGCAACAATAATGCCTCATCTGGATGATTGCATTATGGGGATAAGCAAATATCAGGATCAGCGGATTATTCTGTTAAACCTTGAACAGATGCTTGGAAAATTGAATTTGCAGCAACAGACCGAAAACCTCATCAGCACAGCAGGAAAAAGTGAGTAAACAGGAAATTTCTGAAAGTATACTGCTGCAACTACGCAGGCAATTGTCCGATGATCTGGGGATTTATTTTCCGAAAGAACAGCTAAGTGATATACGGCGAATAGTTGCAAGGATGAAACGGGAACGTAATCTTGCTGATCCGGAATCTTTCCTTACCTGGCTCCTTAACAGTGCTGCCGTCAGTGAACGGTTTGAAATTCTTACCGAGTTCTTCACAATCGGAGAGACATACTTTTTCAGAGATAGTGACGTTTGGAAGACATTGGCAAATACTCTTATTCCGGAGAGAATAAAGGCAAATTCCAGCAAAAAAGAGCTTAAATTGTGGAGTGTTCCGTGTAGCACAGGCGAGGAGGCGTATTCTATGGCTATGGTTGTTGATGAGATGCCCCTTCTCACTGGATGGAGTATTGGTATTCTTGGCACCGATATCAATCAGGAATTTTTGGATGTAGCAGAAAACGGAATATATCGTGCGTGGTCGTTTAGAAATTTTTCCGAACGTTTGTACCATAAATATTTTACCTCGCAGCCGGGGAAAAAATCGGTTATTTCTGATTCCATTCAGAAAATGGTACACTTTTCCAAATTGAATCTCGCAAAGCTGAATTTTCCAACATCAATCACCAATACTACAAATGTTGATATTATTTTTTGTCGAAATGTTTTGATCTATTTTGATGAAGAATTACGGAAAAAAATTATTCAACAACTCTACAGTGCTCTCAAACCAGGTGGCTTTCTTCTTCTTGCCGCCAGTGAAACATCCATTGTTGATCATCCCGGTCTGTATCCTGATAAAAATATCCAAACGCATTTTTTCAGAAAGGGTGTTGTGGCACCTGTGAAAAAAGAGTTTCCCGGAACAGTCAAAAAAAGCCATTTATTTGACTGTTTAAAAAAAGAAACCGAAACTAAAAGAAAAAAGAGTTTTCGGAAAAAGGTGTCCGGTCGTAGTAAAACGAAAAACACTAATAAAAATATTGAAAATGTTAGCAGTATTCCCTCCTGTGAAAAGCAGTACATCGTAGAGGTTAATGCTGCTGCCCGCAAATTGTACACAAAAAACAAAGGAACAGAGGCTGAGGGATTATTGTTGCAGGCACTGGAAAAGTCAGACGCTGCATGCAGCAGTCCAAAAGACATTGCAGAAGCTATGCAGCTGCTGGCGAGAATATATGCCGATCATGGGAACCTTGAAAGTGCATGTCATTGGGCTGAAAAAGGTGTTGAGACCTATAAATTGAATCCCGATGATTATTTTTTCCTTTCCACGGTATACCAGGAACGAGGCGATGCAAAACAAGCTAAAAAACTCCTTCAGCAGGTACTGTTTTTAGACCCTGATTTTGTTATGGCTTATTTTTACCTGGCTCAAATTGAGACTGATACCAAAAAAGCGGTAAAACATTTTCAGAACACAGAAAATTTGTTGAAACAAAAAGACAGTAACCATATAGTGTCTCATGGTGACGGGATGACCGCTGGAAGATTGCTGGAAATTGTTAATACGATGCAGGGTCAGTGACATGAATAATAACGGAATATTTGATTCTGAAATCGACCTAGAAGTTCTGCAAAAACGGGCAAAGGAACTTTCCCGTCTGCATCAGGAAGAATGCGATGACGACTATGTTGAACTGGTTGAGTTTACACTAGGGGAGGAACATTATGGACTTGAGTTGGTGCATGTCCGTGAAGTCTATCCGCTTCATGTTCTGACTTTCTTACCTGGTGTCCCCAAATTTATCAAAGGGATAACAAATTTCAGGGGACAAATTATTTCAATACTCGATCTGAAAGTCTTTTTTGAACTCGAAGATTTAAATCTTTCAGATCAAACCAGATTGATCATTCTGAAGTCGAAGAATATGGAATTTGCAGTTATTGTAGATGCTTTAATTGGTGTCTGCCGTGTTCCCGGTAAACAGATTTCTGCAGGTCTGCCGACATTATCTGGTAAGCGTGCAGAGTACTTGAAAGGTGTGGGGCCGGAAGGGGTGATTGTTCTTGATGCCTTACGTTTGCTTGAAGATCCAACGCTGGTGGTAGATATCTGATATAGTGTGTAATTATATTTGGAAATGAAAAAAGTATTTAATCTTGAAAAGGAGTGGCAGCAATGCAATTTATCCGAATAAGCCTGATGCAAAAACTCATATTTATGTTTGTGATGGTTGTCCTTGTTCCTGTGTCGATTATCTCCTTCTATTCATTCAGGGATGCAAAAGCTTCTCTTGAAACAGCGGCATTTGAGCATTTAGCATCTGTCAGAGATGTGAAACGTAGTCGTCTTATCGATTATATACAGGAACGATTTAATGATCTTGCTTTGTTAAGTGAGTCTCAGGCTACGATTGATGGTCTGGAAAAAATGCAACATCAAGCCATTGTGGCAGATGGTAACTTCGGTATAGGCTCTTTTGAGTATGAGGCATTATATTATGAGATCAATCAGGTATTCAGTAAAATAAGCCATAGTTATGGATATTCTGACCTGTTTCTTCTTTCTCCGGATAATGGTTATGTGATGTATTCTGTTGAAAGGGAAGATGATCTTGGCGAAAAACTCTCAAGTGGTGCGCTTAAGAATAGCGGACTGGCTCAGGTTTGGCGCCAGGTAGTCGAAAAAAATAAGGAAGTCATGGTTGATTTTAGTCTGTATGCACCCAGTAACAATGAACCGTCAATTTTTATTGGGGCACCTGTCAAAAAAGATAACAAATTGATAGGGGTTGTGGTGTTACAGCTTAATATTGAACAACTTGATAAATTAATGGAAGTTCAATCTGGTATGGGAGCAACGGGTCAAATATATCTGGTTGGTGAAGATTACCTGATGCGAACCAACTCTATTTTGGAAGAAGAACCCACCATACTTACTCAGAAGGTGAGAACAACTGCAGTGGAAGAGGGCATTAAGGATCTTGCAGGGGAGTATATCGGTTTTGATTATAATAATACTGAAGTGCTCAGTGCCTATAGTCACGTAGGACTTGATGAAGCATTTGGCGTGGACTTTGAGTGGGTTATTGTGGCTGAGGAAAGTACTGCCGAGGCATTTGCCCCAATCAGGGCATTGCAAAAACGAATCATTACTATTGGTGTCGGTCTGGTTTTGCTTGCCATTGTACTTGGGTTTATTGTAGCACGTTCCATTGCCCGTCCTTTGAATGATCTTTCGGAAAAATTTGCCAGAATGGCAGATGGCGACCTAACCATAGAGGTGGAGCCAAGCAGGCGGAGTGATGAAGTCGGAATTCTGGTAAATTCCGCAGGAACAATGCTTACCACACTTAAAGAACAAACTGGAGCCATCATTGATTCAGCCAATAATCTGGCATCATGTATCGGGGAAATCACTGCAACTGCTAGTCAGCTTGCAGCAGGAGCTAGTGAAACGTCTTCAACGATATCTGAGGTAAGTGCAACGGTTGAGGAGATTCGACATACAGCAAAACTTTCCAGCGAAAAAGCAACCCAGGTTGAACATGATTCCGAGGAAATGAACCAGGTGGCTGTGGAGGGAGAAGAATCCTCTCAACAGGCAGTAAAAGGAATGAAAAAGATTAATGATGAGATGGAATATATCGCAGAATCTATCGTCAATTTAAGTGAACAGACTCAAAATATCGGGGAAATCATAGGTGCTGTGAATGATCTTTCCGACCAGTCCAATCTCTTGTCAGTGAATGCTTCAATTGAAGCTGCAAAAGCTGGTGAATACGGTAAGGGATTTGCAGTTGTTGCTCAGGAAGTAAAGAGTCTTGCGGAACAGTCAAAGGATGCAACCGGACAGATTAAGAACATTCTAAGCGACATTCAAAAGGCTACCAGTACGGCAGTTATGGCAACTGAACGGGGCAGTAAGGCGGTTGAATCCGGTGTGGGACTTACTGAGAATTCGGGTCAGACCATCTCCACACTGCAACTGAATATTGATGATGCGTCTCAGGCAGCATCTCAGATCAATGCATCCAGCCAGCAACAGCTAGCTGGAATGGAGCAATTAGTCACAGCCATGGAAAACATTAAGGAAGCGACTTCGCAAAACGTGGGTGCGGCCAGACAGCTTGAAGATGCAACCCATGATCTTAGTGATCTTGGCCATAAATTAAACGAAATATCAGCTAAATTTACAATCTGAGTTCCATGGACGAAGTAGAACTACTCCGAAGGTTACGTGAAGCTTTTGCCATTGAATCGGCTGAACGGCTTGATTCATTGTCTTCCCATCTTATAAAGCTGGAAGATGGGAAGGATGCGTCCGGATTCCAAAAAACTCTGGAGATTGTTTATCGTGAGGCTCACAGCCTGAAAGGTGCTGCACGGGCTGTGAACCTGATTGATATTGAGGCAGTTTGTCAGGCAATGGAGAGTGTTTTCGGATGTTTGAAAAGGGAGGAACTGCTTCCATCTACTCCTCTTTTCGATGTGCTGCAGCAGAGCCTGAATTTTGTCCAGAGCATAGTTGATGATGTTGATAAGAGTGTGGATCAGGATCAGCTTCTCGAACTTATCAGACAGCTTACTGCTGCTGAAAAAGATGAACTCAAAGAGCTGAATAAAACTATTGAAATACAACCAGAAGCACCTTGTCAGATTCCAGAGGAATCTGCTCTTCCTGCTGTTGATAGTCCGGTGAAAAAAAATGAATCTGAAACGATTAAACCGGTTGTAGCGACAGTCCAAAGCGAACCAGCAAAATTGCAGAACCCCCCGGAGGAATCGACCCCCAACCCCTTTCACGCAGTGACACTCCGAATAGCCACAGAAAAACTGGATGCGATGTTTCATAAAACCGAAGAGATGGTTTCCTTGAAACTTCAGGCGGAGCAGGATGTTAAAGAGCTGCAGAAGGTTATTGACTCTTTGGGCAAGTGGCGAAAAAAATGGAAGCAGATGGAGCCATTGCTGCAAAAGCTTCAGCGATACGTGGAACGAAGTCAGAAACGCAAAGAAGAACATGCTATGCATACGGACTATGGCAATGTGTTTAACTGGCAGCAGGAAATGATAACAACTCTTGATCGTGATATCAGAGCACTTGCGGTTAAGGCGAAAGAAAACCAGCGAAGCCTGAATTTGCGTGTTGACGAGTTGCTTGATGAAGTAAAAAATGTTGTCATGCTTCCGGGTTCAACCCTGCTCGATTCTTTTCCACGCATGATCCGTGATATTGCCAGAGCCTCCGATAAGAAAATCAGTTTCAATGTTGTTGGTGGTACTATTGAAATAGACCGCAGGGTGCTGGAGGAAATGAAAGACCCCTTACTTCATCTTTTGCGTAATGCCATTGATCATGGTATTGAGACGGAATCTGAACGATTGGCTAAGGGGAAAGATCCATGTGGAAAAATCCAATGTACCCTGAGCACAGTTGATGGCAATAATGTTGAAATTGTGCTGGAAGATGATGGTGCAGGCATTGATCCAGAAGCCATTGGCAGTGCGGCGGTTCAGAAAGGAGTTATCAGGGAAAGCGATACGAAAAATATGACGGATGAAGAACTGCAAAATCTTATTTTTCATTCGGGAATGTCCACTGCAAAAATCATTACCAATCTCTCCGGCAGAGGGCTTGGGATGGCCATTGTGAAAGAGCAGGTGGAGAAGCTGAACGGGAAAATGACGTTTCGCTCTGTGCTAGGTGAAGGATCTTCTTTTACAATCAGGTTGCCCATCTCATTGTCAACCTTACGTGGTGTTACTGTAAGAGTGGGGCATGCAGTGTTTGCCATACCAAGTGGTCAGGTGGAGATGGTTTTTCAAACATCAGTGGATCGTATCAAAACAGTTGAGGGACAAACAATTCTTTCGGTGAATGGTAAACCCCTTTCCCTTGTCAGTCTGGCTGAAGTGCTGGGTGTTCAGAAAAGTCATAGTGCTGTAGCAACTGAGCTTTTTAATGTTGCCATCCTCGGTATAGGGGAAAAACATATAGGATTTGAGGTTGACGAGATTATTGGTGAACATGAAATTTTGGTCAGGGATCTTGGAAAGCAACTGAGGCATGTTCCAAATATTAGTGGAGCGACGATACTCGGTGACGGGCGGGTTGTACCTGTGCTGAATGTCCATGACCTACTCCGTAGTGCGTCCGGTGGCGGATTGGTGCAAAGAGCTGTGCAAACAGAAGCTTCTGTGGAAAGTCGTGAACAGAAAAACATTCTGGTAGTAGAGGATTCCATCACTTCCAGGATGTTGTTGAAAAATATTCTGGAAGCTGCAGGATTTGTTGTTGTTACTGCAGTAGATGGCCTTGATGGTTTAACAACACTGAAAACAACGGATATTGATCTTGTGGTATCCGATGTTGAGATGCCGAGGATGAACGGGTTTGAAATGACGGAAAGCATACGCTCCGATGAAAAATACGCCGACTTACCGTTGATTCTCTGCACAAGCCTTGCATCCCGTGAAGACAGGGAGCGGGGCGTTGAGGTTGGAGCAAATGCCTATATTATGAAGAGCAGTTTTGACCAAAGCGATCTTCTTGATGTGATCGCGAGGTTTATTTGATTCGTGTGAAAATACATAGTGTTATACTCCGGAGTATATCGTAAATGATATCAGTCTTTATTGTTGATGATTCCGTCACAACATGTGAATATTTACGTGCCATCCTTGAAGATGATACCGAAGTTACAATTGCAGGTATTGCAAATGATGGTTCTCGTGCATTGGAGGAGATTGTCCGGTTGCGTCCTGATGTTGTGCTTATGGATATTAATATGCCTGGTATGAACGGCTATGTTGCAACTGAAAAAATCCTTGCCCAATATCCTGTTCCCATCATCATCTGTTCCACTCTCTGGAAACCTGGAGAAATTGCCAAAACATTTCAGGCCATAGAAGTGGGTGCCGTTACTGCACTTGCCAAGCCGCCAGGTCCTGGGCATCCTGATTTTACACGTCTCGTAAAGCGGTTTGTAAATATAGTGAAGGCAATGTCTGAAGTCACTGTTATTGCGCGAAAGTATGGAAATGTATCTGTCTCTGCTGCGAAAAAAAACATTCTAAAACGTGTCAGTATTACCAAAAACAAAATAGTTGCAATGGGCGCATCAACAGGAGGCCCCCAGGTATTACTGCAAATTTTAAAACAGCTACCCGATTCTTTTCCCCTGCCCATTGTTATTGTCCAGCATATTGCAGATGGTTTTCTGGAAGGAATGGGAATTTGGCTGGAGAATAATATTGCACTCAAGATAGTGATACCCAAGAACGGTGAACGGTTACTATCCGGCAGGGTATATCTTGCTCCAGACGGGGGACAGATGTCGGTGAATAATAATCGTATTCAGCTGCATCCAGATGCACCTAAAGAAAATCAACTTGCCCCTTCCGTCAGTTTTCTATTTCGCTCCATTGCAGAATCGTATGGAACCGCAGGAATTGCTATACTCTTGACCGGTATGGGACGTGACGGAGCACAGGAGTTAAAAAGCATCCGTGATAATGGGGGGCTGACAATTGCCCAGGATGCGGAATCATCTGCCATCCATGGTATGCCGGGTGAGGCTATTCGTCTGGATGGAGCCAGTCACATAATGGCACCTGAGCAGATTGCTGAGTTATTGAATGAACTGGTAAGCGTAAAGCAATGACAGAAAAAACAGAAAACAGCTCTGCTGCTTCTCGTATCCTTATTGCAGAAGACAGCCCAACGCAGGCACTGATGTTGCAGCTTTTTCTTGAAGACAATGGCTTCCAGACAGAAGTGGCAGGAGATGGTTGTGAGGCCTTGAAATGTGTGGAGGCAAATATTCCTACTGTACTTATCAGCGACATTGAAATGCCCAATATGAATGGATATGAGCTGTGCAGGGCAATAAAGACCAACCGGCATCTGTGTCATATTCCTGTGATGCTTCTTACTTCCATGGCAGAGCCACGAGATATCCTCAAAGGATTGGAATGCCAGGCAAATTATTTTTTACTCAAACCTTTTGATGAGAAGACACTTATTGCCAGGGTACGCTATTTGATAAGCGTGGCAAAATTTGCCCCCGGTTCAATCAGCAGTCTGAACCTGAACGTCTCTTTTGCAGGAAAACGGCATATCATCAATGCTGACAGAGTTCAAATACTTGAAGTGTTGCTGAATTCCTACGACAAATTCACTCATAAATATGAAAATATTCTACTTGAAAACAAGGAACTGAAGAAGAAACTCATACAGTTTGAACAAGCCCCTAAAGGATAAATATGCAGGAAAGTAAAAACATTAGCATTCTTATCGTTGAAGATAGCTTGACCCAGGCCATACAGCTTCAATTCCTTTTGGAGAATAACG